>JASHRR010000744.1 GCA_030037185.1 Xanthobacteraceae bacterium
GCAATCCAGCGCCCCGTTGGCAACGGCCCGGGCGATCTCCTTGAGGGCGCGGATCTTCGGCCGAGACAGCCCCAGCCGCGCGAGCCGGTCGGCTCGCGCCCTCATCAGGCTTTGCGGGGTGAGCGGATGGTAGGCGGCAGCGAGCCTTCCCCAGATCGCGCTGGCGCTCGCGGTCGAAAGTTGCTGCGAGACCACAATGCCGGCTAAGCCGGCAAATCCTCCCGGCCGGCGGCGCAACGGCAGGGGTCCGGCGGCCGCCGCCACCTTGGCAAGTCGCGGATCAGCCGCGATCAGGAGCTCAAGCCCTGCGGCGACATCGGCCTCGGTGTCGATTCGGTGATGCAGCATGTGGCGGCTCGGGTGTCGGCAGAAATCAGTTCGATGGCGAGACAGGAGGATTTATCAGCATGGACGGACAAGCGCCGATGAGAACGCCTGGATGGCACTGCCAATTTTTCGTTTCGCGCCCAGCCCGAACGGCTATCTCCACCTCGGCCATGCGCTGTCTGCACTGCTGAACTTCGATATGGCGCAACAGAGCGGCGGACGGCTTCTGCTTCGAATCGAGGACATCGATCAGGCGCGATGTCGCCCCGCCTTCGAGGCCGCGATCTACCAGGATCTCGCATGGCTCGGAGTTCGCTGGGAAGAGCCGGTGCGGCGACAGTCGGCGCATTTCGACGCCTACGGGGCAGCGCTCGACCGGCTCGCGGCGATCGGGCTCATCTATCCGAGCTTCGAAAGCCGCGCCGAGATTGCCCGACTGGTGGCAGACCGCGATCGTGCCGGACCGTGGCCGCGCGATCCCGACGGCGTCGCACTCTATCCGGGCAGCGCAAAGGCAATGCCGGCGGACGAGTGTCGCCGGCGGCTGGATGCCGGCGATCCGTTCGCATTGCGCCTCGATATCGCTGCCGCGCTGGCCCTTGCGGCGCCACGCGAGCAGCCGCTGACCTTCCGTGAAACGGGCGTAGGTCCGAGCGGCCAAGCCGGCGCCGTATTGGCCGATCCGGCGGCGTGGGGCGACGTCATCCTGGCGCGCAAGGATGTGCCCGCCAGCTATCACCTTTCGGTCGTGGTCGACGATGCGCATCAGGGCGTCACCCATGTGGTGCGCGGTCAGGACCTGTTCCATGCCACCGGCCTGCATCGTCTGCTCCAGAATCTCCTCGGGCTGCCGCAACCTGTCTATCACCACCATCGGCTGATCCGCGACCTCGACGGCCGCAAGCTTTCCAAATCGGGTTATGCGACGGGGCTGCGCGAACTGCGGGCGGCCGGTGCGACGCCGGCCGATATCCGGCGGACGGTCGGGCTGGAATAGGCGGCGGACTAGCCGATCGTTTTGCCCGCAGCATCTGCCACCGGCGGGGCCGGCCGCGACAATGCACGACCTTGCCGGCACACGAAAATTTCCGTCCGGCAGTGACCCAGCTCACATTCGCGCAATGCCGACCTCGGCGATGGTGGACGATCGAAACCCCCATGGGCGAACCGCCCCGCGTGAGGCAGTAATGGCAGGCTTTGAGACTCGCGGTAAACGTGATCACACCAACTTTCATCGTCGCGGGTCCGACCGCGGGTTTCTCGTCGCTGTGGTGATTGCCGGGATAGCAATGATCATCCTGTCCATCGGGCTCGGCGTCGCCATCAGCCCCGAGCTGTCGATATTCGCTGCTCCCTGATCCGCGCGCGGAGACAAAGCGATTCGGGATCCGCTGCAGGGCCTTGTCGATTCCGACGCGTCATGGAATGTTCGGCTCAAGCATGCCGCGCCGGGGCGGCGATTTGGCAGATCGGCGATCCGCACCGATGTCGTGATGTCGACTATTGCACCGATGGCGCCGTTCGAGCGCCGGCAGTCGCCGACGGCGCTCGCGGTGTCGCGCGGCACGCAGCGTTTGCTGGCTAGGCTCGGGCTGTCCTGCATCGCCGAACTGCCGCTCAAGTCCGCACGCCGCGCCGATCTCGTGGCCCTTGGCGGCGACGGCGAAATCTGGATCGTGGAGATCAAATCCTCGGTCGAGGATTTTCGCGCCGATCAGAAATGGGCCGAGTACCGGATGCATTGCGATCGCCTGTTCTTCGCGACCGCCCAGCATGTGCCGCTCGATATCTTTCCCGCCGACGCCGGATTGATCCTCGCCGACCGCTACGGGGCCGACGTGCTACGCGAAGCGCCGCAACACCGGCTGCACGCCGCGCTGCGCAAGAGCGTTACCCTGGCATTTGCGCGCGCCGCAGCGGTGCGGCTGCAGACGCTGTGCGACCCTGAGGGGCCGTACTGGAGCGATATCTAAAGCAAGTCAGGGTCGCGCAAGCCTGGTGCGGCCGCCCCTCGAAGTTGCCACGGGGTCAAGGTAGGCCCGCAGGGGGCACAGCCGCGCCCCGATCGCGTCAAGCAGAAGCGCATGGGCCTGGTCGGCGATATCGTCGATCGACGGCGTCCTGGCGAACATGGCGGTCGCGCGGCTTAGCACCTCGCCGCGGGTCGGCAGATGCGGCAGGTGCAAGTGCGCCAACACGCTGGCGGCACGTTGCTGGGTCGCTGACAGCGTTTCCCGCAGCGCCGACAGGCTCGATACGTCAAGCGCCGTTCCGATCGCAGCGGCAATGCGGTCGGGCTGGAAACTCTCGGCGAGCTGGGCAGCGGCGCGATTGATTACGCGAGCCCCCAGCCGATGCTCGTTGCGCAGCACCGCGACCGGCGGCGACTTCAAATCCCACACCAGCCCGCTCCACGACAGCACCTTAAGGATGTAGTAGGTCGGGTCAAATTCCCACCACCGGAACCCCTGGCGGACGCTGCTTTGGTAGGCGTGATGATTGTTGTGCCAGCCTTCCCCCATCGTGAAGGTCGCCAGGAACCAGTTGTTCCGCGAATCATCACCCGTCACGTAGCGCCTCTTGCCCCACACATGGGCAAGCGAGTTGATACAGAAGGTCGCGTGATAGACGAGAACCGTGCTCCAGAAGAATCCGACAACGAGGCCCGGCCAGCCGCCGACCACAAAGCACAGCACCGCCAGCATGGTGGCAGGCGCCAGTTCGTATCGGTGCAGCCACATCAGTTCGGGAAAGCGCGCGAAGTCGGCGATCTTGACGAG
>JASHRR010000745.1 GCA_030037185.1 Xanthobacteraceae bacterium
GCTGCTCTTCCGCGTGATCCTGCCGGGCGCCCTGCCATCGGTCATGACCGGCGTGCGGCTGTCAATGGGCACGGCCTGGGTGTTGGTGGTGGTCGCCGAGATCCTCGCGGTCCGCAGCGGGCTCGGTTACTTACTTAACGATGCATACCTGTTCTACCGCAACGATGTGGTGATCGCCGCGATGCTGAGCATCGGAATTCTGGGTTTCCTCTCAGACCGCATCGTCGTCATCGTCCGCGATCGTCTGCTCGAGTGGAACCGGCTGGAAACGTTCAGTGGCCAGAATTAGCCTGAGCCGCGTTGGAAAGACATTTGCAAGCCGTCACGGTGACGTGACCGCGCTCGCCGACATCAATCTGGATATCGCCGACCAGGAATTCATCACGATTGTCGGGGCAAGCGGATGCGGCAAGTCAACCCTGCTCAACCTGCTGGCGGGTTTCGATATCCCGTCGGGCGGCAAACTGACGGTTGACGGCGCGCCAGTCGCTGGACCAGGGCCGGACCGCGGTGTGGTATTCCAGCAAACTGCGCTGTTCCCCTGGCTGTCGGTTGAGGAGAATATCGCGTTCGGCCTTAAGCTGCGCGCCAACCGGCACAAAGGCGCCTCCGAGAAGATCGTTGAGCGCATGCTTGTACGTACCGGCTTGGCGGCGTTCAGGACGCGCCGGCCCGCTGAGCTCTCCGGCGGCATGCGCCAGCGCGCCGCAATCGCCAGCGTGCTCGCCATCAATCCGTCGACATTGCTGATGGACGAGCCGTTCGGGGCACTCGACGCGCTGACCAGATCGATCATGCAGGATTTTTTGCTCGAGGTTTGGGAGGAAGAGCGCAAGACCGCTCTACTCGTTACTCACGACATTGACGAGGCGATTTACCTGGCTGACCGCACCGTTGTCATGACCGCCCATCCGGGCAGGGTGCGGGAAATCATCGAAGTCGGCCTGCCGCGGCCGCGCCGCTATGAGATGCGCAGCGACGAGCGGTTCATCGCGGTGCGCGACCATGTCACCGGCATCGTCCGCGCTGAGGCGATCAAAGGTGCGATCGAGAGTGCGACTTGATCATTTACGGGTTCGGCCCTCTCTTTTTTCTCTGGTCTCTCTCTCTGGCTTTTTTTCTCTCTCTCTCTCTCTCTCTCTCTCTCTCTCTCTCTCTCTGTCTGTGTGGCTTTGCTGAGAGAGAAGTTGAAAGAAAGTAGTTTGGCTTCCCGGCAACAGCGATAGGTCCCCCGCGACCGTGTGCCGCTGTTCAAGGCACAGAGGCGAGAAAACGGTCCCGGGCGAAGCCTCCGCCGCAAGAATGACTTAATCAATACTACGCTCGCCGACTGCTTGTGCAGCCGTTCGCGCAATCGGTTGGGGGTCGCCGATGCGCCATTGGGGAGAGAGTCATCATGCGTCTCGTCCGCGCCTTGGGCCTGTTTCTGATCGCAGCGATTGCTGGCGTGTCGGAAGCATCGGCGCAACTGGTCTCGATCACCGTCGCTCCTCCCGTGCTGCCGGTCTACGATCAGGCGCCAATTCCCGGCCCGGGCTATATCTGGACGCCCGGTTACTGGGCATGGGGCGATAGCGATTACTACTGGGTGCCGGGGACGTGGGTGGAGCCGCCGGCGGTGGGCTTGCTTTGGACCCCAGGCTATTGGGGCTGGCACGATGGCATCTACGCCTGGAACGCGGGCTATTGGGGTCCACACATCGGCTTTTATGGCGGCATCAATTACGGATTTGGCTATACCGGTGTGGGCTACGCCGGCGGCTTTTGGCGAGGCGGCGTGTTCAGCTATAACCGAACGGTGAACAATTTCGGCAGCGTCAACATCACCAATACCTATAACAAGACGGTGATCAACAACACCACCGTGCGAAATGTCAGCTTCAACGGCGGCGCCGGCGGAACGACCGCAAAGGCGACGCCACAGGAGCTCGCCGCAGCCAACGAGCAGCACACGCCGCCCACCGCGGCACAGGCGCAGCACCAAAACCTAGCCAGCACCAATCCGGCGTTGCACGCTTCAAACAACGGTGGCCACCCGCAGGTCGCGGCGACGTCGCATTCCGGTCAGTTCAGCGGTGCGGGAGTCGTTGGCGCCAGGACCGCCGCCACCGGTCCTGCAGGCCGCAATCCGGCGGCCGGCGGAACGCCCAATAGAGGCCCAACCGGCGCGGTGAACTCGCCAGGCGCAGGCAACAGGCCGAACACCGGACCTGGTGGCGCAGGCCCGGGCAGGGTCGTAGCGCCTGGTGGGCCCAGGACAGCAAACGTCGCAAGGCCCAATCCGGCGAACTCCGGCACACCGAGAGCTGGCGGCGGCCCGCGCCCCGGCGGCGGCCCGCGCCCGGGTGGCCCTCACCCGGCGAAAGAGCATCACTGACGAGATCCCTGACGGATTGGGGCGTCGGAGGGCGCGCACAAAGCGGGGTCTCTCTGACGGAGCCCTGTGGTCACCCCTCCTTACGCAGGAAAGCGCCGCGCACCGGGTTTTTCGTTCAGGCACCGCAGGCGGGGGCGACCGCAATTGTCGCCCTGACTCCGCAAACCCTGCGATGACGCGTCATTATGATGCAAAGTGCCGTCGAAAACAGGACAATCTTCTCGGAAAAGTCCGTCGGGAGGCTGATGACTGGGGCGGTCGGCGTAGAGGGGGCGTGAGTCGGACACAGGCTTATGGAAACTGCAGAGTACCGAAGCAAGGGACTTGGGACGGATCGGCTCGTAGTAACGAGGAGCGCCCGGTAATGGGGGTGGAGCGAAGGGGCCGAGTCAGGTGGTCGTAGACATCGGAGAAACTGGCGACAGGATGACAACGACGAATACGACAAACAAGCCCTTCATGATCGAGAAGCGGCGAGTGTACGAAGCCTACGAAGCGGTCAAATCCGCCAAGGATCCGCGGACGATTGAGCAGTTCGAAGCAGACTTGGGCATCCCGACCGTCCGCGCATAATGTACGCAAACAGCTTGCGTTGGGGATGATGGACGAAGATGTCTGGCGTTGGCCACCCATTCTTGCAGCCGTCGGTCAAGGGCGTCATCGATTGTGATGGCATATGGTGTCGCTGCGCCGCCTCGTCGATCTCGCCAAGATGCGCTGGCGCGTCGAGCGCGATTATGAGGACCTCAAGCAGGAAATCGGCATCGGGCATTATGAGGGCCGTGGCTGGCCGGGCTTTCATCATCACGGAACGCTGTGCATCGCAGCCTATGGTTTCCTGATCTCCGAACGGGAGACGATTCCCCCTCAGGACCATGTTCCGCCACTCCAATCAAAAAATCTGCGCTACCCCACGGTTTATCGACCCCGAGGCGCCCCCAATCCGGCCGCAGCGTCACGTCCCCAACTCGCTTGCCACGATCCGTCGCGAACTGGCCGCCGCGATTGCAAACAGACTTCACAGATGCCCGCACTGTGTGCGCCGCATTCGGAGCAGCCAGAGATGGAATTTATGATACAGTAGTATTAGTCAGTCAGCAGTGTGCGATCTGCCGCTTCTAGCGCCCGCGACGAAGATAGCCAGCAGGATCGGGGACAGATATCGCCGGAGTGCGAAAAAACGATGACGAGCGACGGGCGCCTTGCACAGAGTTGGCCAGGCATCCGCACGATTCCCCAGATGAATATCAATTATCTCTCTTCTTTGATACTTTTCTTGACGACTTGCCCTTGACTTGGCCAGATCGGTCCTTCTGATCAGATTTATTGTTTGCCGAATTCTCATCAGTCTGCTCGGTTTTGTCCTCTTGCGCAATTTTATCGTTTAACCAAAAATTATGGCCGACGGACCTAGATGCGCCAGTGACCAGCGCTATTAGAAGTGCAGATCCAACTGCAATAGCCAAAACCATCGCATCTAATCTCCATGATCTCCTTCCACCGGAGCGTTCTGCCCGGTTGGCCAGGCGTGGCAAACGGGGCAACAAGTTCGATGCGTCGAGCCAGCAGTAACTCGGGCATAACGGCCGGAGAGGGCCGTATTCCACCCTTGGAGTAACTCGGCCCGCCTAAATTGCCGTTCGTAGAGCTGTCGGGCGCACCATACCGGCGGTTAATGGTCGGTTTTACTTCAGGGCGGACTTCTGAAGATGCACAGCCCCGTTTTGTAGTCAATCATGGTGTTCCGTTTCAGGATGTCGTCGGCCTTTTGATGGAAACGAACTCTTGTTGGGCTT
>JASHRR010000746.1 GCA_030037185.1 Xanthobacteraceae bacterium
TGGGGCAACCTCGACCGGAGAAGTGCTCAGCCGACTTCGGGCCGGCCTCGCCAAGGCTAGGGCGGGCGAAATCGTTTTCGGAAGCGTCGGGTGGAGGGCACCCCTTACCAAGAACGATCTCGACCAAATCTCGACCGATGTCCCCATCGTGGCGCTGCGCGGTCGCCGGGGGGCGGCCGTGATGAACGGTGCTGCCCTGAAGAAGGCGGGGATTGCCAAGGAAATGCAAGCCTACATGGGAAAGCAGATCCCGAAAGACAGCGGTGGGGAACTGACTGGGGAACTCCCTGATTTTCCTGCCGGACTCTACGCCATCGACAAGGTGGTGCCTCTCCCCACGTCGGACGAAGAAGACCAGATGATCGCGGCAGGGCAGAAGCAGCGAAACGCGCTGGGCATCACCAGCATCCGCGACCTGTCGAACTGGCCGCCCGGTATGCGCGCCTTCGTGCGGATGTGGCGGCAAGGACGACTGACCATACGAGTCAGCATGGGCCTGGAGCTTCCTGATGCCAGCGATCCGGCGGGTTTGGTGCGCCAACAGGGCGTGACGCCTGGGTTCGGCGATCACTGGCTGCGCATCGATTCAGCCGGCGAGCAGCCAAACCCCCCTGCAGGCAACGCCACGCCGCAAGAATACAAGGCGCTTATGCTGGAGCTCAATCGCTTGGGTTGGCGCCATGCGCCGCACGTCGCGACCAACGAAGCCCTCGAAGCGGTTCTGCAGGCCTACGAAGCAGCCGACCGCGAGAGCCCGATCCGCGATAAACGATGGGTGGTTGAGCACATTCCCAATGTTACTCCGCCGCTGATGGAGAGGCTCGCAAAGCTAGGCATTATCGTGTCCACCAACATGGCGGGATACGCCGGGAATTACGACGCCGCGGTGCGGGCGCTGGGCCAGGAACAGGCTGAACGTCAAACGCCGGTGAGGGAAATGCTCGATCACCATCTGGTGGTCGTTATCGGCAGCGATTATGCGGGACCGAATCCGGAGACGGCGACGTCCAACAACCCGTTCGTTCCGCTGTACTACTACGTTTCGCGCAAAACCCGCGACGAGCGAGTGCTCGGACCTCAAGAGAAAATCACCCGCGAGGAGGCGCTGCGCATCGCCACCTACAACAATGCCTTCGCGACTTGGGAAGAGAACGTGAAGGGCTCGATCGAACCCGGAAAGCTGGCAGATTTCCTAGTCCTTTCCGGTGATTTCATGACCGTCCCCGAGGACGACATCCTCAAGCTCCATCCGATGGCCACTTATGTGGGAGGGCGTAAGGTGTACGCGGCGCCGGAGGCAAATGGCGCCTTCTAAACAAACAACGAGCAGTTCGCAAAAGGCCGCAATGGCTGCTCGGAATGGTCCGATGTGCTCCTTGATGCCGGATGGCGCGAAGCGTCAAACGGAGCACGGCCATGTCCGAACGAATCAATCGCGACCATTGCCACGATTCGGCATCATGGTGTGAGAATTGCAGCATCGGGCCGCTTGACCGGAGTCTTGCCTTCCTGTTGGAACGCGCGATGGCGGTGCGCCAAAGGCCCGCGCCGCCGTGCCCGGTACGATTTCCCGGGTCGACTATCGCCGACTTTCGGCGCCGATAATCCAAAAAAACAAGAGTTGAAATAATTAGTTATGGCGATCATCCCCAAACTTATCCACAGTGGTGACCTATTCCGGATTGCGAGTTAAGAGTGGTTTTTCGCCTATTTTGGCGCGAACGGCGCGATGCCGACGCCGCATTTGAGGCACCGCGGTTCGACCAGATTGTTCGTCTTATCTTGAGAGTCTAGCAGTCTAGCCGCCGCCGCAGTCGGCGAGGTTCTCATTCCGGGCGCCCTGATTTTCGCGATCTACGACTATTGGTGAGCGCTTGCTTGCGGGCCAAGCGGGCGCTGCGCAGCCGGCGCTGTTGGTGGCGGTTGTGAGTGGCAAAGGCGGCCTGGGTGGTGTTGATCCGGCCAGGCCACGGAGCTAGGAGCGCTGCGGGCTTAAGCCGTGCATCGAAGCCGCCACAAGCGAAGGCACCGCCATCACCGGAAATCCATCCTTTTACACGACACACCCGGCCTGCGCCCTGTGAAAAGAACCGTCAATTTTGACGATTCGAGCACCCCTCTCCTACGGCGACGAGCTGGGCAAGCCCGGCACCATCCTGACCTTCTTTCCCTGGAAGCACGCGGCAGCGGGCTGAAACGGCAGCGGCATGATCGAAAGAAGCGGCGATTCCGGCGCACGCCATCGGCTGTTGGACCCACCTGCTGATCGAAACGCGGTTTCACACAACGCGTTCGAGCGACGGTTCGGCGATCGAGTGCTGTCGTTGACCGATCCCGACGGCATGAGCCTCGCCATCGTCGCTACTGCGGGCGTGTCGTCCGAACCCAGCTGGAGCGACGGGACGATCCCGGCCGAGCACGCATCCCGATGGCACGAGATCGAGGTCGCGCTTGCGCCGATCGAAACCGATCGCCCAGCTTTCGTCCATGCACCGCTTTGAGTCGGGCGCTCGGCCACTGCTCCTGCAGCACGAGCGCCACGCGGGAAGGTACTGCCGCCTGTGACAACGCCTGGTCGATTGCCAACTTGTCGCCTTAGGTCCTGCTGGTACGCCTTTTCTGATCCAGCAGGTCGCGCATCTGATTTGCGTTCCCTTCCCTCGCGCGGAAGAGCCAGGCTCCGAGGGGCAGGAACATCCCTGCGCTATCGCAATGGATCGTCTTGAAGCAGGAAGCCGCCCTTAATGTTGTCGATGGTTCTGGGATCGACACCTCGTCCCTGCGCAAAGGCGAGCTCTTCGACGCGCCTGCCATGCAGCAGACCTGGCAGACCGAAGTTTCCCTCGATGCAGCGCGGCTCGTAGTAAAGCCGGTTCTCCTCGTCACTTTGCTTGGTGAACTCTTCCTTGGCGGTCCAGGGCTTAGTCCAAACCGTTGGATCTTCGATCGTGACCTCGTAGGCGAGCGTGACTGGGCCGGTCCGGGTGAAGCGTTCGATGAGGTGCAGGTTTTCCCGCGATCCCTCAAAATCGGTCTTCTGGCTGAAGTTCGTCACATCGACGACGAGGGTGTTGCCCTCCCAGTGGCCGCGTGAATCGCCGTACCACTGGCGGATGCTGGCCGGCAGGTGCGGACTTGCGTTCATCACTATGTTGCGTTGCCACCCTTGCCCCTGGCCGACGTCGTAAAACATCGTGATGCCACCGGGTGTCTGCACGATCCGCCGGTAGCTGCCGGTGCGACTGCCAAACTCCGGCAGTCCGCCGGTCAGGCAGCGATTTGCCAGGTTGCCGTCCTCCGGGCCGTCATGGCGATTGATCGCCACAACGTTGTAGCGGGGCGGCAGTTCATTGAACCGCGGCGACGGCGTCGGGTCGTACTTCCCACCCGCACAGACCGGCGACTTGTCCTTGCAGGTGTCCGTCGCTTCTATCAGCGCGAGACGAAATTCCCGCTCGGCAGCGGCAATCTTCTGCGCTTGCGGTGTCAGTGGTGGAATCCGGCCATCTGGCGGATCGACGATCAGCGACGTGCGCACGCCCGTACGCTTGAACGATACGAACTGCGAATTGTAGGCGCCGGCGACATCGCGTTCAGAGCCCTTTCCCGATCGCGCGGCACTGTTGTCGGCGTCGGCGAGCACCGCCGTTCGTGCTGCATCCAATTGCGCCCGCTGCGCCGGCGTGAAAAACTCTTGGCCGGCATACTTGGCGGGCCGCTGCAGAGGCGTGTCGTTCTCGTCGGTCCAAATGCCCTGCAGATCGGGTTCGCCCCAGGGCGTCTTCAGCGTCGGAGCCTGAGCCCACATTGGTTCTATGGACACCGAAATGGCGGCAACGGCCGCAGCAACGGCGATCGTCATCACCGAGCCTGAGAACCTCTCGCGCATGGTGGTCTCCTTTTGTCTTGCAGTGTTTGGTACTGCAGCGGGATTCCCCCAATACCCCCACAACCGGCCTGGATGGTAGCGTTTTTCGGCATTGCCCGATAGCCTGGACGCGGGTCGGATGCCGGCAGCCCAGCTGACGAGTGCCCGTCCGCAGGGCAGGACGTGGAATCCATCACGCCGGCCGATGGGATGAGATTTGGATCTCCGCGCCTGCCTTCGTAGCACCCGGAATTAACTGAGCCTCGTTTGCAGATCGCGTCGAGCAGATCGAGTTATATTAGCCGGTCTGGTTTTCCACCGGCCTGAGGACCGGCTACGCTCACCAGGGGGCTTACGCCCTTCGCACTTACCGGCTCCACCCCGCATCGGCTCGGCCGAAACGTGGTCGAGGCTCTCTATCGGCGTCGGCTGCCGGCCGATTGGCCGCTCGCCCAGGAGCTGTTGGGAAACTGCCTGCAATGTTGTTGGGATCGGCTCGCCCAACGAACCCACGCCATCGCGGCAAACATGTTCATCAGCCAGGTTCAACCCAGACGGTAGTGTCATCGATGACGATAAGGCGACGTAGCCCTCGCAGTCCAGGAGCGGCCAGAAGGTGAGCTTCGCCTGGGCTGGAATTCGCGAAAGAGGCGAGGATTGCTCCCGGTCTCTGCATTATCCGCAATCGCGCATTGTGCGCTAATTCCGGCGGCTCGGCGTCGAGACATGATCCACGCCGACCGCGCCTTTGTTGGCCGCCATGCCGTGAAGGCCGCCATCAGCGTCGCCCGTCCGTGGTGAAACCAAACTCGATCCAGCCCAAGCGCGAAGCCTCGCGTGCGAACGGGAATCCCATGACGGGGTTAGGCGATTGAAGCGGTCAAGGGGGCAGCGGGGTGATTGGAGACGGAAGGCTCTGGGGGGACTTTGTTCGCGTTCCGTTGCTCTCCACCTCGCCTCGCGGCGACGCAGTTGGGGTCGGCTACAGGCCGGAGTAGGCTTACCTGAGGAGTGCAACTTTCTGAACGGAACGCGCTCGCAAGGCGCACAGCCCCTCGCTCCAGGCGAGGCGAGGCCTTCACACCATCCGTGCCGCACCGGCACACATCGGGCGCGATGAACCGACCGCTTTCTGGGAAATGTTCGTTTGTTGTAGACTTGTGCTCAGGCCGCTCCGGACCCCGCCGGAGGCTCGAATGAGGAGGACCTCGATGTATAGATACCAACCGCTTTGCGCCGTCCTGTTTTCCGCTGCCGCGCTCGGCCTCGGAATTGGCGCAGGCACCGTCCGGGCCGCGCCAGCTTCGCCGCAAGAGCGGGTGGACGCCGCCTACAAAGCGATGGGCATGACGGACGCGATCACTGCGCTCGCCGTAAAGGGCAGCATGCAGGCGTGGGATCCGGGCGAATCCGAATCCGTCAGCGATCCCTATAAGCCCGATTGGGGCGTCTCGACGTTCACCGAGAGCTGGGACCGGGCGCGCGGACTTTACCGCCTCGACTGGATGCGCCCGAGAGCGAACGGGGGAATGCGCAACTACACCGAGATATTCTCGAACGAAGTCGGCAACAGGATGGGCGGCTATGTCGCGGGCATCGACGTCAATGGCGCCGAGCCCGCCCGGGCTGTCGGCCCGGCCAACAGTCCCCTCCATACAATTTCGGGGGTGAGGCTGACCGCGGAGCTACGCGAGTTGGAACGCAACAAGATTGTCGATGAGATGCACGCCAATCCGGGGCGGGTGTCCGACTATCCTGCGCAGACCGTCGGGGGAAAGAACTATCCGGCTGTCCAGTATCGCGGCGATTACGGCACCTTCATCGTGCTGTTCGATCCGGCAACCAGTTTGCCGGCAATCGTCAGGACACGCGATTTCGACGTTCTCGAGGGAGACGCCGATTACGACGAGACGTTGTCCGACTGGCGCGACGTCGGGCGAGGCGTGAAGATGCCATTCCACCAACTCATCACAATCAACGGGACCAAGATCTTCGACACCACGCTGACGGAGGTTTCCTTGAATCCGGGGCTTCGCACCGACGCATTCGCGGTTCCGGACGTCCTGCGCGGCAAGGCGGCGGCACCGGCTCCCGTCGACAAGGTGCGGTGGCAATGGATTCTCCGGCGCATGGGCAACGGCTTCTATCTCGACTCCGATGCTTACTACACGGACGATGGCGGCAGCCTGAAGATCCAGGACGTGGCACCGAACATCAGCTTCGTGAACGGCGGGTCCCACAACACCCTCATCGTGGCAACGAGCGACGGCTTGATCGCGGTTGAGGCGCCCGGCGATGACGGCCAGTCGAAGATCGTCATGGATCTCGCGCAGCAGAAATATCCTGGCAGGACCTGGAAATACCTGCTGCTGACCCACCACCACATCGATCACGTAGGCGGCTTGCGCGCCTTCGCTGCCGCGGGTGCTACCATCGTCGTCGGCAAGGGTGACGGCGCCTTTTACCGCAAGGTGCTATCGGCGCCGGAGACGCTGAACCCGTACGGGACGAAGCAGGTACCGCCGAAGGTGGAGGAAGTAGACGGCAAGTGGAGCGTCACCGAAGGTAGCCGCACCATCGAAGCCTTCTCTCTCGATAATCCGCACGCTGCCGGTTACATCATCCCCTACATCCCGGACGCGAAGTTTGGCTTCGTCACCGACATTTGGAGCCCGGCACCGAGGATTCCGCCGGCCAACCCCGGCACCATCGCCCTGGTAAAAGGTATCCAGAAGATGGGCATTCAGATGGACCGTATGGCGGGCGGCCACGGCGGCGTAGGCAATTTCGCCGATTTGGCAAAGACGGTGCAGTAAATAGATTAAGCAAGCCAAGGAATGCTTGGGGAGGCCGCGCGCGCCCCCCCAAGCGTTCCCGACCTGAGGCCGCGGTTGGCCATTGCCCGCTACGAAGCTCGGCCGCGCAATCCCCTGCAAAGCCTCCCACGCCAACAAAAGAACTATGAGACGTTTTCCTGCGAGGTCTTCGAGAGGATGAAACGAACCGGCCCGGCATCTGCGAGCCCCCGTGATCGCGCTGGCACGCTGATATCCATGACGGCCCGGAGCAAAATGCGTTCCCGCCGCGAGGCCGCAAAACTGAAAGATCGATGACGACGCACGGCCGGAGCATACGATGGGCCAACAAGCGCCCGGCTCTGACTTTGCCGCCCCAAGGCGCCTGTGTGTACCGCGACGGCCGCCAGCACAGCGAACCCGCCCCTTCGGCAACCGCAGTTACGGCAATGAAAAAACGACCAGGCAATGGGCGTCAGACAAAGATATCAGAGCGGCACTTAGTGTTCAAAACGAGAAGAAGTGCCGAGCCTATGTCGTCTGGCGCTGTTATGAGCCGGCGTCGCATTGCGCCGGGAGTCGCTCAGATCAGCATCAGTCGCGTCAAGTTCGCACGCCCGTGTTCCCTCACGATCAGACGATCGCGCACCGCACACGGCGGCCGGTAGTCACAGCCCACCCGGCGCAACGTTTAGGCGATTTCGGCGGCGGTGAGCCCTCGGCCGCCGACTACTAGCCTGCCAGGAGCGGCCGCAGTTCGCCTACATCATCGAGTCCTTCCAGTGCGTTTACCCGGCGAATAAGCTCGTCGGCCCGCTCAGCGCCCAGCACGGGCGCCATCAGGGCCCGCGCCTTTTCGTTCACCCGCCCGGTGCTCAGCGGATTCTCCTTCGTGCCCGGAGGATGACGCGTGAAGTGACTGACGGTGTGGCCGTCTCGGAGCGTTACCTCCACCAACCCGCTGCGCCGCGCAGCCGGATCCATCAGCGCTCGGTCGGGGATGAGTTGCACACGCCCCTTTGCGGCGAGCACCCTCGAATCCGCCATCCGCTCGTACGAGTGGCTGTCCTCGAAGGAAACGGTGCCGTCGACCAGCGCAAGCGCGATGATGTGCTGGCAGTTGACGTCCGGCATCGAGCGGTTATTGACGATGCGGGCGCCATCCTCCGGAAGCCTGACGACGATCCTCTCGACGTTGTCAACAGTCAGCTTGTGCTCGCGAGCAAGCGTGAGGAACGCATCCAAAGGAGCCTGAATCGGATAGCCGACCGAGAAGGCCTTGATGGATGTTTCGGTGATGAAAAACCGTGCCCCTATCCCGGCGACGATTTCCTCTGGTTTCGGTTCGGGAGACAACGCGATGAGCGCGTTGTGCTCGCCGTCTAGTACGTCCCATACCCCGGTAAATCCCATCTGTGCCATGATCGCCGCAGTGACGCCATTG
>JASHRR010000747.1 GCA_030037185.1 Xanthobacteraceae bacterium
TGACTCCTTGTAGGTGGCCCAAGAACAGTCTGGCACCGGTAACAACATCCACCCGGTTGGCGCAAGGATACCGGCCGCAGCAACATCGGCCGAGGTGATCAGCGAAGCTTTTGAGGGCTCGCGCACCCAAATCGTGAGGGGACAAGCTCCGACGGCTTGCCCATCGAACCATGTGTTCGGCTGACCGAATATGGCGCCGGATGGAGATCTTCGAGTAGCCGCGCTGAAACAGCTGTTCGGCGAAGCCTTCGATGTGCACTCCAGCTCGACCACAGAGAATTGCCCGAATTCTTGCAGGCGAATCAAACAACTCGGATAGCATTGGAGACCTCCCTTGGTAGGCCTGTTGCCAGGCGACGGAGGTTATTATTATGCGGAGTAGCGGACCTTCGATGGGCGCGGTGGGGCCATTGGAGTCGGAAGCGCTCAAGGCTGCGCGTCGCTAGCTCCGCATAAAGACGTTCGCCGCATTAAACCGCACCTACAAGCATTGGCCACAGTAATGGTGTGGTGGGCATTACTGTGGTAATCGCGAGGTGCAGATAATGTGAAGGAAGGTGGCTTCACGCGAGAAGCCCGCACGATTCGGCCGCTATACGACAAGCTTTGCTCCGCATTATTTCCCGGCGAACCTCTGCGGTCGTTTGACCAGCAGAGGAGTTATCGATGCCGAGCCCAGATCGCGATCTGATCGCCGAACTCAAAGGCGCACTGACCAGCCGGCAATACAGCCGGACGGTGATCGGGAACTACTGTGCGTACGCGCGCGGGTTCCTCGACTACCTTGCCCGTCGAAGCATCCCGATAGCGGACGTGACCGAGATCCAGGTAGCACACTACCTGCGCCATGCGATCACGACGTTTCGAAAACGCTATGGTCGATCGCCAGGACCGTACTGGCACCTCAGCCCGCGTTCTGGGATCCATGCATTGCTGCGGCTTGCACAGGGCCAGTGGCCGCCTGCCCCGAAGGCTACCTGCGCTGCCGACGCGTTGCGCATCGCGATCTGCGACGAATACGAGACCTGGCTTGACGAGGAACGCGGCCTTGCCCGGCCCAGCATCACGGCGTTGATGTGGGAGGCCCGGCACTTCCTTGGCTGGCAGCTCGATCGAGGCGGCGTCGACGGTCTGCTGGAGATGAGCGTCAGCGACATCGACCGGTACATGGACCTGCGAGAGCCAAAGCTGACGCGCAGATCGTTGAAGGACGTGGCGGAACGCCTTCGCTCGCTCTTGCGGTATCTGCACCGGACTGGTCGAACCGCGATCGACTTGTCGCCTCACGTCATCGCCCCGTTGCTTTATGCCTATGAGGGGGTGCCCTCGATCCTTGAGCGGGACCAGATCGCTACCGTCCTGGAGATTGCAGGGAAGGACAGGACACCGGTGGGATTGCGGGACCATGCGATCCTGCAATTGCTCGCGACCTATGGCCTGAGATCCAGCGAGATCCGCAGTCTGCGGCTCGAGGACATCGACTGGCGCGAGGAATCGATCCGCATCCGTCACACCAAAACAAGGGCGTGCTCGTTCCTGCCCCTGATGGCGCCGGTGGGAGAAGCGGTACTCTCCTATCTGCGGGAGGGACGGCCAGCGACCGACGCCCGGGAAATCTTCATCCACACGCGCGCACCCTATCGCAAGCTCGGGAGGCTGGCCAACGCGGTACGGCGGCGACTCCATGACGCCGGCGTCGAGCCACCCGGCAAGAGCGGTCCACATGTCTTCCGTCATGCCCGCGCGGTCGAGATGCTGCGCGCCGCGGTGCCGCAAAAGGTCATCGGCGATCTGCTTGGGCATCGCTCGTCCGAGTCGACGGCGCCTTACCTCAAGCTCGCCACCGGGGACCTCAGGGCCATCGCACTCGACGTGCCGGGACAGGAGGTGCGCTCATGACGACCTGGCCCGACCCTGAGCGACAGTTGATAGCGCGCCATCTGGCAGTCCTCGGGCTACGCAGCACGAACAGCCGCACCTACTACAAGCAGGTACTCCACGGCTTCCAGGACATCGCCGAGCGCCACGCCGAGCTCGGCCAGGACGTGCTGGTGGCCTGGCTACATGCGTCGTCAGCCCGCTGGGCAGCGACGACGCGGTTGCACCGTACCCGCATCGTGGACCGGTTCCTTGATCACCTTCTGGAAATCGGAGCGATCACCCGCAATCCCGTCGTCGCCCTGCGTGAGGCATGCAATGTCAAGCAGTGCAAGCCGGTCTGGCGGGCCCTGGCGTCGGACACTCCGGATCGCGCCCTTGCCGAACTGCGCCAGCCGATGCCGTTCGGCAGCGTGCTAGGCGCGATCATGGCTGAGCACGTCCTGCTGATGCGCAAGCGGGGATACAAATACATATCGCAGGCTGCGTGGCTCTTGCGGTTCGACCGATTCCTGCAGTTGAACCCGTCGTTCCAGGATCAACCGATCGGCATGATGCTTGAACACTGGGCGGCGGCGAAAACCACGCGCTATCACGCAGCCGAATGCGAAAGGCTAAAGCGCATCCTTGCGAGGATCTTCCGCCACCGGGATCCGTCGATCCCGCCGCGCCGACCGGACCCGCGTCCGCAAAAGGAAGTGGCGAAGCAATGGCGCAAGCCTCACATCTATTCACCCGCCGACGTGCGGCGGATGCTCGACATCGCCCGTTCTTACCCCTCACCAAGGGCCCCGCTTCGTCCGCTGAGCATTCACACTATGCTGCTGCTCGCCTATTGCGCCGGGCTGCGGCGCGGCGAGCTTGCCCGCCTCGACCTAGGTGACGTCGACCTCGACGGTGGTGCGATCACGGTTCGGCAGACCAAGTTCTTCAAAACCAGAATCCTACCGCTTCCCGACAGCGTGATGGCCGAGCTTCGGGCCTATATCGATGCACGGCGCCAGGCCGGCGCGTCGCAGGAGCCGCGCTCGGGGCTCTTCTGTCATGAGCGGCGCAGCACCCGCTACACGAAGGAAGCTGTCGCCTGGATGCTCGTCGACGTCATCCGCCGCGCCGGCTTGAAGCCACCGCAAGGGCGCACAGGGCCACGCCTGCACGACTTGCGACATTCGATGGTCGTGAACCGGATCCTCGAATGGTATCGAACGGGCATCAACCCGCAGGATCGGCTGCCGTTCCTCGCGACTTATCTCGGCCATCGGGATATCAACTCCACCCTCGTCTACATCACCGTCACGCAGGACTTGCTGCATCACGCCAACGAGCGGTTCCGGGCGTTGGGCGCGCCCTGCCTCAATCCGGGGCAGGAGGTGCGGCCATGAGCAAGGCCGATCCGTTCCCGAACCTGATGCGCGCCTTCTTCTACGAATGGCTCGTCGAGCAGCGCAACGCATCCGTCCACACGGTTCGATCCTACCGCGACACTTGGCGGCTTTTCCTGCGGTTCGTCACACAGCGTGGCGGAAAGCAGGTTGTGATGATCACGCTGGCCGATCTGACCGCCAGCGAGGTCGCCGCCTTCCTGAGGCACGCCGAACACGAACGCGGCGGCACGATCGGGACGCGCAACTGCCGGCTTGCTGCGATCCGCAGCTTCTTCAACTTCGTGGCGACCAGAGATCCCGCATCGATCGCACAATGCACCGAAATCCTCAACATCCCGGTCAAGCGCGCGCCCGTATCGGAACCTTGTTATCTGGACCCGGCAGAAGTGACCGCGATCCTTGCCCAGCCAGATCGTTCGACACTGGAGGGTATGCGCGATCACGTGCTGCTCTCGTTCCTCTACAACAGTGGGGCACGGATCCAGGAAGCGCTCGACCTGTGCCCCAAAGCCATCAGGTTCGACACGCCGGGCTGTGTGCGCCTCCTTGGCAAGGGTCGCAAGGAACGCATTTGCCCGCTCTGGCCGGAAACTGTGATGTTGTTGAAGAAGCTGCTTGATCGGCTGCCGCGAGCACCGGACCAGCGGTTGTTCGTCAACCGCTATGGTGAGCCGCTCAGCGCCTCCGGCGTTCGGTTCAAGCTTGCCGCCTACGTGAAGGCAGCGGCCGAAACCGAGACATCGCTCCGAACAAAGCATGTGACCCCACACAGCTTTCGCCACGCCACCGCCGTGCATCTCGTCTCGGCAGGCGTCGACGTCACAGTCATCCGCAGCTGGCTTGGCCATGTGAGCCTCGACGCCACCAACCACTACGCGAGGGCCAATCTGGAAACAAAGCGGAAGGCGCTGGAACAAGTCGGCGCCCCGGCAACGGCGGGCCATCCGCCGTCATGGAAGCGGGATGCGAGCCTGCTCGCCTGGCTTGATACCCTCTGAATTAATGTGAAGGAGCGGGACGCGGAAGTGACGCAACACGGAGCATCTGACCACGGTCCTTCACATTATCTGCACCTCGTGATTAGCACAGATCTTCAACAATGACAGCACGCTCACGTCCGCCATCCTCGATCGCATCATGCACCACGTGGACACGGTTATCATCGAAGGCAAAAGCTTTCGCATGAAGGACGAGGTCGAAGAGTAGGTCCCCGCGATGAGGCGGCGCTCGTTTAAATTGCCCGAATACGCCGCCTCCGACGAGGCGGCGGCTTACATCGCCGACATGCTCATGGAGATCGCCCTGCAATTCGAGGCCACCCACTTCTCCCAAATCCACCGTCATTACGAGTCCCTCAGGCCAGAACCTGATGACATTCCCTGCCAGCAGCTCGATCTATTCGACAAACACCCGTTCGACAGAGACCCGCCTTTCTGAACGTCGGAACCGCAAA
This sequence comes from Xanthobacteraceae bacterium, assembly GCA_030037185.1. The sequence continues at coordinate 4,717 of JASHRR010000747.1, forward strand.
CCCACCGATCCTTGACTACCCGCCTGCAAACTCACTGCCCCCCAGTGAGCGTGGCGTTGGACGTGGTGAGCTTTCTTGGCGCTTTCATCGTCGCCTCCGATGCAGAGCTGCCCTCTCGCTCCCTGCTCTCAATCCCTTTCTTTTGTTCGACCGCGCCGCAGGCTTTCTTCCGTCCCGACCACAGATCTCGCACGCCGCCGCGCGCAGGGGCTGTCAAGGCCGGCCGGCACTCTGCCCGTAAGGCACCTTCAGCGTTTCCAGGCCGCGCCTTGACAGCCCCGAGCACGGCGGCAGCATCGGTCGGTCGGGGGGGCCAAGCAGGCGGCATCAGCGCCGAGATGTTCAACCCGCAGCTTGATTTCAAACCAATGGTTTGTGATCAATTTCGCGCCGTTGGTGACATGGCGCGGTGAGATCGCGGGCAAACACTTGCCGCCCGGCGCCCATCATCGAAAGATTGGCCGCCGCGACCAGCGTCGCCATGGCATCGGGCGCCGCTTTGGCTGGCAAATAACCCTGCTCGACCTCTTCCCGCAGGGGGCACGGAAAGGGGGCGCGGCCAACATCGGTTCCCAGCCCTCGCGAGGGACCCTACATCGCGACTAAAAACGCCGGCGGTAGTCT
>JASHRR010000748.1 GCA_030037185.1 Xanthobacteraceae bacterium
CTGACCCACATCCCCTATCGCGGCACCGGCGCGTTGCAGGGAGACCTTGTGGGCCGCCACGTCGACATGGCGATCTCGACGTTTCCGTCGGTATTCGGGGAGATCCGCAGTGGTCTGCTGCGCACGATTGCGGTCACCGGCGAGGCGCGCTCGCCGATCTTTCCCGAGGTGCCGACCATCGCGGAATCAGGCGTGCCGGGCTACGCGGCGGTGATTCATTACGGCATGGTGGCGCCCGCCGGCATCAGCCGCGCCATCGCGGACCGACTCAATGCCGAATTGCGCGCCGCGCTCGGCAGCGAGGATGTGCGGACACGCATCGCAGAGGAGGGCGGCGAGGCACTCCCCGGCACGCCGGACCAGCAGGCCGAGGACATGGCACAGGAAGAGGTTAAATGGGGCGCGCTGGTGCGCAAGCTCGGCGTCATGTCAAAATCCCCATCAGACGCGCTATAACGGTCTATCGAAGCCGGCGGACTCTGGAGGCGGGCTTTTCAAGCAGCAGGCAGCCCTGCGGGAGCTTGGCGCGGAACTGACCCCGCACAAGGGTCGCATCCCCTTTTGTGTATTGAAGGACCGGCCGAATGCTCAGCAAGTTGTCACGCCAACATGGTGCCTCAGAGTGACCACCCTCAATTTGCCGGAATAAATACGTATGGCTTGAAGCGGTCGGTTTCCACCTGTCCGACGTATTTCCCGATTTCCTTGTCGAACTGCGCCCAAGTCTTCCACGGCCGATATTCCATGAATTCACCTGACATGCGCGAGCCGACGCCGGGGATCAGCATGAATTCATCGCGCGTGCCGGTGTTGAGATTGATAGGCACGAAGGCCTTGCGATAGAACTCCCGCGCCTGCTCTGGCGTCACTTTCTGCTCCAGCAGGAACCGGTTCAACTCGAGCACGCTCTTGAAAGGACGCCGCTCGATCATGCCCTTCACGATGGCGGGCGTCATCGCAGGTAGCGTTTGCAGCTCGGTTTCGGTGGCGGTATTGGGGTCGATCAGCACTTTTGCGGCCTGCGCGCCGGCGGGCGATCCATTTATCGCCAGCAGCGTCAGCGCAAGTGCAAGCGTTGCGATAAAGCCGGCCCGGTACATCGCCATTTCAGGTCACTCCTTGGAAGACTTGGAATCCGAGAACACATAGGCAAGGCCGAGCAAGCCAAGCTGCAGCATCATGCCAGGAGCGAGCAGGGGCGGCGCCTTGGCGCGCAGGATTTTTTCCAACAGCTCCCAATTGCTCATGTCCGGATCGAGCTCAAGCTGGTACTCGGCCGCCCCTCGAAAGTGGGCCGCGAAGCCGACGAAACCCGCCAGCACGAACAGCGCCATTACGATCTGTGTGGCGCGGCGGCTCGCCAGATCGCGCCGCCTGAACTCCCACCACAGGACGCTGACCGCCGCCACGATGAGAACCAGCGGTACGAACTGCAGCGGCTGCTCGTAATGCTCAAGCAGCACCAGCTCCGTCACGGTGCCAAGCAGCCCCAGGACAAGAATGACGAGAATCCATCGGCGCAACAGCCCAAGGCGGTCGGTTCGCTCGGAATCGGCGCGCGCCTGCGACGGTGATGCGTCCATCGGAGTTCCCCTCTACGGACGGCTCCGAGCCTCTCTTGTCAACGCCGTCACCGTGGCGTTGTACTTCGCCATCGCGGCGTTGACCAAGGCCGTCGCCTCCGCGACGTCAGGCTTGTCCGGCATGAGCGTCTTCTCGATCTCGATCATGCCTTTCTCGATCGCCACATAGTCGTCAGCGGAGTGCGCCTTGATCATGTCCTCGATGCTGTCCCAGGCGGCATCGAACTCCGCGTAGGATTTCCGCGCTTTGCCGAAATTTCCAGCCTTGAGGGCTGGGACCACTTCGCGCAGGTGAGCCCGAACGATACGCAGGCGCGCGATATCATCATAGAGCGGATTGAGCGGCGCCGCCTTCGACACCATGTCGATTGCTTCGTCATATTTGACAAGGATCGCCTGGGCGTCCGTCAAGACGGCCGCGGCGTCAGGATTGGCGGCGCTCAGCGCCTTCTCGATTTTGGCCTGGAGGACGTGCTCCAGGGCATCGTACATGTCCTTGCTGCGGGTGTTGATGTACACCTCGATGCCATTCCATGAGGAATCGTAAGCTTCGAAAGCGGACTGGGCGCCCGCAATGTCGCGCCGTTGCAGCGCCGCGATCGTGTCCACCAGTGTCGGCCGCACTGCCTTGACGCTTTGGACCTCGAACCGCTCGTTCGGCTTTGCGGCTTCCGCGGCCCCGCCTTGTCCCGGTTGACAGAGCATGACGAGGCCTGTGAACAGACCGAGGCCGATTGAACAAAGCCGACGGGCTACGCCCATCATGGTTTCTGCCGGGATCATTGTGTCCTCCCATCAGCTATTTGGAGTGACACTAGAGAAGCGCGCAACCCATGTCTAATGCGAAATTACGGCAGCATTTTTTTTCTGCGGTTAGCGGTCTTCGCGTCGATATTGCGGACGCGGTTTCAGCGTCTTGTTCGCTCTCTGGTCATTCGGCAGATGCTTGCCCATCTGCACAGATCCGGGTGATAAGCCTCGTTGACTTCAAGCACATGCCGCCGTGCATGATCGCTCTTTGTACAACAGCATGTGCTTGAAGCCCCCAACCGGCGTCGAGAGCGATCGTCGCCTCATTGGTCTTGGCAATTTCGAGGGGATCACGTTGCCGACGACAACCCTCTTGCCGATCTCGCGCGCTTGTTTTGGGCAGCAAGTCTGGCCCGTGTTTCGCTTCGCTGTTGCGACAGAACTGCGGGTTCTCGATCTCGCGGTCATCCGACAGGGGCCGCCAGCTTTAACGGGGAGGCCCACGACCCTGGCATTAGGGGTTTGGCGCACGCGATCTCGATCGGAAGTTGATGTGCGAACGGCCGCGGGCGTTTTGGTTGAAACCGCCGGCGCCGATCTTGCAAACGAGGCTCACGGCAACTCTCCGGCGCTCAAGCGCGCAAGGGAGCCAAGTGTGTTGGGTGAGGAGTGCCGTTTCGATCCGCACGGTTAGGCCCCGCAAGATTTGCCGCCATGGGATCACGACCAGAGAACCGCTGGTTAGGGCGCAGGCCGCGGCCATTAGCGCCGGCAGGCATGCCCACTGTAACGAACCCGGATGCGAATCTAAAGCTCGACAATGCGGCTGCTTTTCCTCCGCAAACAGCCGTGCCAATGATATGGTTGTGTGGCCAGTTTTGAGCCGCTTCCGACATTTGACGGGAGAATAGGAGAATTGCACGCGGCCAAATGTGAATTGATGGTCGCGATGACCCCCCCGAGTCTTTCCGCACCGCGAGGTGATCCAATGAAACGATGGGAGCTTATCACGGCGCTCGGCGCGGCGGCTATACTCGTTGCCATGATCGGCAACTTCGCCTGGGTGAAATGGGGAGCGGCAGACCACGCCGCGTCGTTGGCACCTAGTGACGGTAAATCCCGGCATATGCAACGCCGGTTCATCGGGTCGCCTCTCGCCGAGGCAGAATTCGCGCGTATGCAGCGAAACGAATCGCGCTTTCTGGCTGATCTCGCCCGCCAATATCAAATGCGCGGTGACGCCGGAACCGCGCTGTTGTTGGCGCTGGAAAGCTTGCCGGGCGGCGCAAGCGGCAAACTGCCGGTCACCAAGCAATTGACAGGCGCGGCGGCGGGCGGAACGGACGACATCGACTGGGTCTACGTGCCAGAATCGGAATTGCAGCTCGATGCCGCGTGGCGGGCGTTACGCGAGCTGCACATTCTCGTCGGACATAACTATGCCGTGAACCACGCGGCGTTCAGCCCCGACGGCAAGCGCGTCGTCACTGCATCCACCGATAAGACAGCGCGCCTTTGGAATGCCGATAGCGGCGAACCGATCGGCGACCCGCTCACCGGTCATGCCGATCGGGTGACGGCGGCGGCATTCAGCCCCGACGGCGCGCGCATCATCACCGCATCGGCCGACAGAACCGCGCGGCTGTGGGACGCTGCGAGCGGCCGTCCGATCGTAACCCTCACCGGTCACACGGATGTGGTGAATAGCGTGGCATTCAGTCCCGACGGCACGCGCATCGCCACTGCGTCCAGGGATGAGACGGTGCGATTTTGGGATGCCGCCACCGGCCGGCCGGTCGGCGCAGTGCTTGGGCGTGTGCTGGGCAGCGTGCGGACCGCGGCGTTCAGCCCCGACGGTAAGCGGATCGTCACCGCGTCAACTGACAAGTCCGCGCGGCTGTGGGACGCCGAGACCGGCGAGCCGATCGGCAAGCCGCTCATCGGCCATACGGATCGTGTGACCAGCGCCTCATTCAGCGGAGACGGCAACTACATCCTCACGGCGTCGTGGGACAAGACCGCGCGACTGTGGGATGCCGCGACCGGCCAGCAGCTGGGCGCGCCGTTCAACTGCGGGGACCGCCTCACGGGGGCGGCGTTCAGCCCCGACGGCACGCGCATTATCACGGCGTCCGTCGATGGTACGGCGCGGTTCTGGGAGGTTGCCTCCGGCCGGCAAATCGGAGTTCCACTCACCGGCCATGCTGGCATCGTGAACAGCGCGGCGTTTAGTCCTGACGGCAAATACGTCGTCACCGCGTCGGCGGACGGAACGGTGCGGCTGTGGGACGCCGCGGCGGCCAGGCAAAACGGCACCCCGCTCCTCGGCCATGCAGGTGTCGTAAGCAGTGCGGCCTTCAGCCCCGACGGAATGCGCATCGTCACCGCATCGGGTGACGAGACGGCGGGGCTGTGGGACGCCGCGAGCGGCCGTCAAATCGGCGTGCTGTTGGGTCACGACGGTTTCGTATCAAGCGCGTCGTTCAGCCACGACGGGCAACGTGTCGTGACCGCATCCAGCGACGCGACCGCGCGGTTGTGGGACGCTGCGACCGGTCGGGAGATCCGCGCACTATACGCGGGCCGTCCCTATCATGTGAACGCAGCAGCGTTCAGCCCAGATGATGAGCGCATCGTCACCGCGTCGGACGACCCCACAGCGCTGCTTTGGGACGCCGAAACCGGCCGGCCGATCGGCGAGCTCAGCGGTCACACCGATCGCGTGGCCAGCGCAGCGTTCAGCCCCGACGGCAGGCGCATTGTCACGGCATCCAGGGACAAGACGGCACGGCTGTGGGATGCAGCATCAGGCGAGTCAATCCACACGCTCGTAGGCCATACGGATGAGGTGAGCGCAGCAACGTTCAGTCCCGACGGCAAACGCATCGTCACCGCCTCGGCGGACAAGACCGCGCGACTGTGGGACGCCGAAACCGGTGCGCAAATTGGTCCAGAGCTCATCGGTCATACGGACACGGTGAGCACCGCGGCGTTCAGCCCCGACGGCCGGCGCGTCGTCACCGCCTCGTGGGATAAGACCGCGCGGCTGTGGGATGTTGATTCCCATAGTTCGATCGCCGTCATGGGCCATCCGGAGAGAGTGCTAGGTGCCGCATTCAGCCCCGACGGCAAGCACGTCGTGACCGCGTCCAGCGACGGGACCGCGCGGCTTTGGGAGGTGTTTGCCGACACCCAGAAATTGATATCGGCGGCCAAAATGGTTGCCCCGCGCTGCCTGACTGCCGAACAACGCGAGGCGTCCTTTTTCCTACCGGCCGAGCCACCGGCCTGGTGCATCGAGATGGCAAAGTGGCCGTATCAGACGGCTGCATGGAAGGAATGGCTCGCCGATGAACGTGCCGGAAAAAATCCGGGACTGCCCACTGCGCGGTGACAGCTGGTGGCAGCTTATGTGGCGCAATTGACCCTCGGGCATGGTTGCCGCTCATCGCTGCCGCCCGCGGCATGATGCGGCTTGATCCATCGCGTCCTTCCATCGCGTCCTATTGCGGCTGCAGCGATCTGCGCTGATGACCACGGGCATCGGCAACGCGCGGCTTTGGCCCTTTTGCACGCGGACCTGCTGCGATAGGAACCTCGCTTAGCACAGAGGAGATTCCCAGATGACGACGATCATCGATTGCCAGGTCCATGCCTACGAGGCAAACACTTCGAAACGACCCTGGCACACTGTGCCGAACTGGCCCGATCACGTGACGGGTGACGAGATAGTGACGGCGATGGACAAGGTCGGCGTCGACGGCGCGATCTTCATCTCCGCCTTTTCCCTTTATCGCTACGACGCCAGCTACGCGGTGGAAGTGCAACGGGCCCGTCCCGGTCGGTTCGCCATTGTGAAGCCGGTCGACCCAGACGACCCGGCGGTGGCCGACGTCGTCGCCGACTGGAAGAAAACGCCCGGCACGGTTGGCATCCGCGTCATCCTGACGAAGGAGGCGAAGCGCGAGCCGAACGACCCGGGCCTTGACCGGATCCTGCGCGCAGCCGTTCGCCACGACTTTCCGGTCAATATCCTGTGCTGGGGCAATCTGGACGCGGGCACCGCGCTGATCGATCGCCACCCCGACACGCGATTCATCATCGACCATCTGGGCATCATGCAGCCGCGCCTGCCGCCCGCCCCGCCGCAGCCCTGGGCCGACCTGCCGAAGGTGCTCGAACTTGCCAGGCGGTCGAACACCGTGATCAAGGTCAGCGGCGCCTGCACGCTGTCCCAGGAACCATATCCCTTCCAGGACATCTGGGACCCGCTCGCCCGCGTGTTCGATGCCTGGGGTTTCCACCGCTGCCTGTGGGGCACGGACTGGACACGCGCGTTCGCAGTCGTCAACTACCAGCAGGCGGTCGACTCCTTCCTTGAGACTGACCGCCTGAGCGACAGTGAACGGGCAATGCTGATGGGCGGCGCCTGCGCCAAGGCTTATGGCTGGTCGCCGAAGGAAGGTTAGATAACGCCCACCCTACGCAGGAATTCGCGGCTTTCGCTTACCTTCCTCAACCCGCATGGTTGCGGAGCTGAAATTGCACGGGTGCCGCTGGAGAATTATCGCTCGATGAGCCGATCGATGATCCGGTTCGCAGGGGTGGTGGGGCTCGCTAGCCGTCGTCCCCATCGTCTCCGTCGAGATATTCCTGGGCGGCATTCTTGGCCATTTCCAGGAATTTTTCCGCGGTGCCCCCACCCATTGCGGCGACGGCATTGAGTGCAACTGCCATAAGTTCGAGGCGCAGCTCCTCCGGGTCAGAGTCTGGGTCGAGTTCCTCAAGCATTGTTTCGCTGGCTTCAAGCGTGCTGACAATGATGTTGTGCACCTGCCTCTTCATTGCGTCGCGCCATTGCTGCGCGAAGCCGTTCTCCTCTTCATCGATTTCCTCTTCCACCATGGTTTACTCCTCAGCGTTGGATGACCCGCCCCTCCAACACAAAAAAGCCCGCGGCAACCAACGCGGGCAAGGGAATTGGTCACCGAGCGGATGGTGACCAACGCAGCCGATCGTGCGCCGATCGGGCGGCATCGTCAATCGGGCGGCGCCCCTGGCGCGCTGGCAACGCCACCCGTCGAGAGGCGGTTGCAAATCTGCGACTTTGGGGCGGAAAAAGTGCGGGTTTCTCGGCGTTCCGCATTACCATGTTGCGTTCATGTTCCCTCTCGACACGCTGATCGAGATCGGCACTGCTGTGCCGAGCGAGCGCGCTGCCGCGCCGTCATCGCGATGGCAGGCACGGGTCGCCAGCGGCCATGCCTCCGCGACACCCCGAGAAGCGTGATGAAATCGTACCTTCTCGTTCGACTACCTCGTCGGCCCGAGCGAGAGGTGGTGGTGACACTTCGAGTGACGCCGTTCCGCGCGTGTCGGCTGGGCGTTGCCGTCATCATCCCAGGCGCGGCTCCGCAGAACGGCCGGTCCGCCGTTCCAACGCCACGGCATGGAAAACCGCGTGAACGCCTTGCTCAGCACCGGCTGTTGCAGCGCGGCTTCACCCCAACTTTGCCCGCCGTCGGTTAAATTCGAATGCCATTGCCGTTCATCTTGCTCAAAACTCAGCACGAGCTTGCCGCACGAGATGGTGACTGCGGCCATGCAGCACCCCGTCTGTTCGTTCGGCCCGGGTCTCAGCGCCGACGGTTGCTCGGGGCCGGCGGTAGCCAGCGCGGCACTGCGAAACTCGCGTTCGAAACGCGCGCGGACGTGCTTATCGGGCCGAGCCAAACGGCGGCTCGGACCAGACAACCTTTCCACCCACCAGCGTGAGAAGCGATTTGATCGTATGGATCTGATCCTCAGGTATCGTCAGGAAAGGTTTGTCGAGCACCGCCAGGTCGGCGAACTTGCCGATTTCCAGACTTCCTCTTGTGTCTTCGTCGAACGTCAGCCAGGCCGCGTTGGCGGTGTAGAAGCGGAGCACTTGGCTGCGCGTCACCGCATAATCCGGGCGCCTTTGAACCGAACCACCGACCGCACGACCTGTGACATGATATTCGATGGCGCGCCAAATGTTGTATTCCCCGACCCGCGTCGCGTCGGTGCCTCCAACGACGTGAAGTCCGGCGTCAAGAGCAAGCCGGACCGGAGGCGTGCTTTCCGCGATCGACTGCCCGTTCGAAGCAGCGATCGCTAAAGCTTCGTAATACGGCCCCATTTGGACGGCGTAGCACAGTCCCAGTTTCTTCATCCGCGTGAAAATTTCGGGCGTGCCGGTACTGATGTGGGCGATGCACCAGCGCAGCGGGCGGAGATCGACAGTGCGGCTTACACGCTCGAACACGTCGAGGATCTGGCGCGCAGCATCGTTGGTATAGGCGTGGATTTCGAGCGGATATCTTCTGTGTGCTGCCAGCACGGCAACCTTGTACAGCTCGTCGCTGGCCTCCTGTGGAATCTGAAAACCGGGAGCGAGCCGCGTTCCGTCATTCGCCCTGAAGACCAGGACCTCTCCCAATCCAAGGAACTTCAACATGCCGTCGCCGAAGTGCGGGGGAAGATAGGCGGTCGCATTGGCATACCATGCGGCCTCGCCTGGGATTTGTGCAGACACCCGGTATGACACCCGGACGGTCAGCTTCCGCTCGCGCCAGAGGTCGAACAGCGGATCATACACGGCGGCGCCTGAGCCGCCGCCCGCCGCATCGACGATGCCGGTCCCCCCGCGTGCATTGAGCGCCTTAAGGAAGTCCGCCAGACTCGATTTGCGTTCGGCGTCGTCGGCAGATGCTGTGATGCGAGCTACCAAAGCGGAGAACGATGCTATGTCTCCGAACAGTTTGCCAGTCGGCCGACCCTGGGCATCCTTCTCGATCCTGATTCCGGGCATCGAGGCTTCTGGCTCGTCGAAGCCGAGCGTCCGCAAGCCCTTTTGATTTACAATCGCATAGTCGTAGAGGTATTGCACATAGCCGGGATTGTCTGGCAGAATCCTGTCCAGGTCCGCGACAGTGGGGGCGCGGTTTTCCTGAAACTGAGCGGGGGACCACGATCCCGCCACTATCACCCACTTCCCCGCGCCCCGCTCGGCAGCCGCATCCTTCATACGGGCCAAGGCGCCCGCCAGAGTTGTCGCGTCGTACCAGTATGTTTCGAGGTCATAGGTCTGCCCGCCCCGGATCGCATGGAGATGGGTATCGTTGAGGCCGGGAATCACGGTCCTGCCACCTAGATCGATGATCGACGTGTCCGGGCCGGCGAGACGGCGGATCTGCGCATCCGACCCCACGCCTACGATCTTGTCGCCCTCGATGGCGAGGGCCTGCGCCACGCGGTTGTTTCCATCCATTGTGAGGATGTTGCCGTTGACCAGCACGCGCGATGGCGGGCCAGCGGCGAGCGCCTGTACGGCGAGCATGTTCGCCGCCAATGCCACAATCCATCTTCGCTTGCTCATGGTTCGCTCCTTCCAGCGCGATGTGGACTGAAACGGCGCACGTCCGAGGTGCCAGATAACGGGCGACGATCCGGTGTTTCTTGGCGGGGCTTGCGTTCTTGACGCTCGCTCCCGGATGCTGCGGCTGCGCCCGAGTTTTGCCGGTCGATCGGCCATTGAGTATCCTCCCTCGGCAGTGCCGCTTTCGCTACTTAGGCGAAGCTGCTGCCGTTGAACAGAAGTTACCTTGGACTAATGATATGGTGGCCGATAAGGGGAATGTGATCTCTGGCGGTGCATCCGCGCCGGGGTGTCCACTCGACCCTGTGCTCAGCCGGCTCGCACCCAAATGGCTGGCGCACATTGTCTGGTTTCTCGGCCACGCCGACAGCCTTCGGTTTGCCGAACTGCAACAGCGATTACCCGGTAATATGTCCGCCAAGGCGCTCTCCACGCGTCTGAAGGAACTCGAAGCGTTGAACATGGTCGCACGCGACGACAAAGGCATGCCCCCCCACATGTCGAATACGGGCTCACACCCTACCGGCGTTCGATCTACGACCTGCTCGAAGATCTCGAATTGAAGGCACGGGGTCTGGCGCTGCTCGCTTGCCTGACACGTGCGCAGCGCCTCGGATAAGCTGACGACTTTGCGGCACCGCGCAAGTGGGTCGCGGTAGAATGGCGTCCTCAGCGGCGGGAGTGAGGCTCGCCGCGCTCAAACCGCAAACCTGAACGCTGCGCCGTCGCGGACGATGTGGCCGGCGGTGGGGGCGGCGAAGTGGGTGCCGATGACGAGGATCGTTTGCTCGGCCCATTCGGCAAAGAGGCGCGAGCGGGTGAGCGCGGCGGCCTTCGGGTCGTTGTCGCCGAGCGACCAGTCGGGGTGCGCCATCTGGCAGGGGTGGTGGGCCATGTCGCCGGTGATCACCGCCCGTTCGCCCTCGGACTCGATCATCACGCTGACGTGGCCCGGCGTGTGGCCAATGGAAGGCGTGAGCCGGATCTCCGGCGAGATCACGTGGTCCAGCTCCACCAGTTGGACGAGGCCGGCGTCGAAAATCGGCTTGACGCTATCGCCGAGCATCGCTTGCTGCTCCTCGTCGTCGTGGGCGCTCCAGAAGTCGTACTCGCGCCGACCGATGAGGTAGCGCGCCTTCGGGAAGGTCGGCGCCCATTTGCCGTTCTCGAGCATCGTGTTCCAGCCGACGTGGTCGACGTGCAGGTGCGTGCACACCACGGCGTCGACTCCGTCGCGCGACCAGCCCGCCTCGCCAAGGTGCTGCAGGAACGGCGTCGCCAACGGCTGGCCGCCGGTGATCTCGCGTGGCCGGTCGTTGCCGACGCAGGTGTCGACGAGCAGCTTCAGCCCCGGCGCCTCGACCAGCAGCGCGTGGATGCTGAGCTTCAGGTTATCGTCCTCGCCGACGAAGTGCGGATAGAGCCACGCCGACTTGCGCAACTCCGCGGCCGTGGCCTGCGGTATGACCTTGGCCGGCACCGGCAAATCCATCTCGACGATGCGGGTGATCTTCACCCGGCCCACTTGCCAGCTCAGCATCGCGCAAACGCTTCTCGCTCGAGGTTCGACCCGACGGACGTTTAGGCGCCCGCGGCTCAGGTGTCCATCGCGAAGGCGTCGCCGTCGCTGAGCTAATTGCGCGGGAGCCTACCTCATCGTCAAGCTCGCTTGAAATTTACTACGCTACTCAAGACGCTACTCCTCCTCTCCGTACTATCGGTTCTGGGGCTGGTTTGCGATGTTCGGGGTTGGCCGATAGTTCGGCCGCCTCAGTTCCTGGTCGCCCGGGGCGAGACACCGGAAATTCATGGAGAACCCACCCGATCCGAGCGTTGGCTCTCCTCTCTGATCGGCGATCAAGAGCATTTGCCGCCCTTGGCTTTCGCAGTATTCGTTCGCCGTCTTAAGCGCCCCTGCTTCGGCGGTGACCTGACCGCCAAAGCTATTAATGGCGCTTTCGGTGATCCTGTAGGTGTCCGGCCCGATCGGCAGTACACCCGTGCTGCTGCAAGCGCCAAGCGACAAACATGAAGCAAGTATCAGTTTCCTCATGAATGCTCCCCCATCTGCGGGCTGATCCCGCCCCGCTGCATCGCCGTCGAGAAGGGTGCAGAAGGCCGGGATCCTGGTCAACCGCCTGGCCGAGGCTGCGGCTGTCAGACAGATTGCCAGAGGGTCACAGCAAAAGACCATGAGCGCAATGAGCCATCGGATGGCCCGCCCCGGATCCGTATCAATTCCGATCACGCCACATATCGGATAGGAGCTGCCTCCCTCCCGATCTGGCGCCCAGCGGGCTCAATGACCTGGCTGAGCTCTACCGCCGCCAGGTCGCTACGCCGACGCGTTGCTGCTGGTGCACAAGACGATTGCGTCGGCGCACGCCATTGTGTCCATCGCCGTTCCAGTGCTGTTCGGCGCCCGGGAAAGGGGCTCATTTCTGCCGCCGAAGCCCGCGATGATGCGCTCGACGTCGTGCAGCGCGCGCGCAGACGGCAGCGGCCACCGCCGTCAACAATCTCGGGGCGCGCCTTGCGGCCGGCAGCGATCGGCTGGCGCAGCTGGTTCGCGGCCTCACCGCCGAAATCGAGACCCTCGACAGGGCCATCGTCGCCGCCGTTTCCAAGCAACCTGGCCAGCGCGACGGTACCAACGAGCAGCGGATCAGAGACCGCCTTGTGGCAATGGATCCGGCGGCTTGATGACCGAAATATTCCGTTGCCCAATGTCTGCGTTGGGTCAGGGCTGCCTTCCCGAATGCGTTAGCGCCGCGGCCGCTGTACCCTAGCGCCTATGGTGGCCGTCTCGCGTGGGTTCGAAGTCG
>JASHRR010000749.1 GCA_030037185.1 Xanthobacteraceae bacterium
TGTCATGCTGCCACTTGTCGGTCGCGACTTCTTTCCACTGATCGATGGTGGTCAGATCCAGCTCCACCTGCGCACCCCGGCCGGAACGCGTATCGAAACCACGGAGCGCATTTTTCAGGTGGTCGAGGACAAAATTCGGGAAATCATTCCCGCAAGCGAACGTTCGCTGATCGTTGACAACATTGGGCTGCCGGCGCGCTCCTACAATCTCGCGTTCGCCGACGGATCGACGATCGGGGTAAACGATGGCGTGATCCTCGTGTCGCTCAAGGACGGGCACGCGCCGACGAGCCACTACGTACGCCGGCTCCGCGAGGTACTGCCCGCCACATTCCCCGAAGACATCTTCTATTTTCAGCCGGCCGACATGGTGACCCAGATTCTCAATTTTGGCCTTCCCGCCCAGATCGATGTGCGTACCGTTGGCTACGACCGCGCAACGAATCTGCGGGTAGCAAAGCAGTTACGTTCGCGCATCGCCGCGACCCCCGGGATTGCCGACGCCCACCTCCAGCAGGAGCTCGACGCCCCGGCGTTCTATGCCATGATCGATCGGGCGCGCGCCGCTCAACTCGGGCTTAACGCAAGCAGCATCGCCAACAACATCAACATCAGCCTGAGTTCATCGGAACAGGTTGCGCCGAATTTCTGGACCGATCCGGCGTCAGGAATTCCTTATTACTTCGCGGTTCAGACGCCAGAACGCGAAGTGAGTTCGTTGGGCGATCTCGGCAACACTCCCGTATCGGCGACGATCTCCGGCGGCGATACACCGATACCAGGCTTGCTCGGCAACGTGGCCACGTTCAAGCGCGGCAGCGTGCCGACCAACACCAATCAGTCGAACATCCAGCCGGTCTACGATGTTTTCGCGAGCATTCAGGGGCGCGATCTGGGCAGCATCGCCGACGAAATCAGCAAAATCGTCGCCGATCTGCAAAAGCAGCTGTCTCCCGGCAATTCGATTCAGGTTCTCGGCCAAATCGAAAGCATGAACGACTCCTTCAGGAATCTTGGCTTCGGGCTGATGTTTGCCATCGTCCTCGTCTATCTGCTGATGGTGGTGAATTACCAGAATTTCGGCGACCCGTTCGTTGTCATCCTCGCGCTGCCGGCGAGCCTGTGCGGCATTGTGACGATGCTGTACCTGACCGGCACGACCCTCAACGTGCCCTCGCTGATGGGGGCGATTATGGCGGTCGGGGTAGCCTCGGCGAATTCCATCCTGCTGGTCACCTTCGCGCGCGAACAGCAACTCGCCGGCAAGTCGGCCTTCGAGGCGGCGATCGATGCGGGTCACACGCGAATCCGCCCGGTGCTGATGACGGCGGCTGCCATGGTGGTCGGCATGATCCCGATGGCGATCGGCGGCGCCGGCGAGGAGCAGAACGCCGCGCTCGCCCGCGCCGTCATTGGCGGCCTGCTGTTTGCGACGCCGACGACACTTCTGTTCGTGCCGTACCTTTTCGCCATGCTGCGGAAAGGAAACGACGGCAGGCCGGCGCTTGGTGTTTTCGATGAGGAAATCAAATGAACTACCGTGAATCGTTTGACGCAGAGCACCTTCCCGCAAGGGACCGGGTCGCCGACGTGCTGCCAGAGGCATCGCCCGACGTTCGCACCGGCAAGCGGCCCTCCCGAGCCCTCCCAATGCTCGGCATCGCCGCCGGCGCACTCGTCATTGCGGTCGCGTTCGGTACCTGGGGGCGCTATTCCCAGAGCCGCGAAGTCGCCGCGACTGCCCAGCAGCACCGTGATTTCGTTCCGAGCGTTCGCATCGCCACGGTGCGACCAAACACCAACAGCATTGTTGTCAGCCTGCCGGCAACGACCTCCGCGTTCTCGGTCGCCAACATCTATGCTCGCGCCAGCGGCTATATCGACAAGCGTGAGGTCGATATCGGCGATCGCGTGAAAGAGGGCCAGCTGCTGGCGCAGATTACCGCCCCGGAGCTCGATCACCAGATCGCCCAGGCCACGGCCACTCTCGTCCAGCTCAAGGCAAATGTCGACCAGGCGCAGGCCAATCTGGAGCTTGCGCAGGTGACATGGGGGCGCGACAAGCCGCTGGTCGAGAAGGGTTGGGCGACAGCCCAGCAGGGCACGGTCGACGTCCAGACGCTCAAGGCGCGGGAGGCAGCGTTGGGCGTTGCACGAGCCAACGTGACCGCGCAGGAGGCGCAGCTCTCAGTGCTCAACCAGCAGAAGGCCTACCAACGCGTGGTCGCCCCCTTTGACGGCGTCGTCACCCAGCGCAATATCGACATCGGAAGTTTGGTGCAGGCCGATGCCGTCAACAGCACGTTCATGTTCACAGTTATGCAGAGCAAGGTCATCCGCACGCAGGTCTATGTGCCGCAGGATCAGGCATTCGGACTGCGTCCGGGCGTTGACGCCGTTGTCCGCGTGCCCGAGCTTCCGGGCGAGTCTTTTCCTGGCAAAGTGACCCGCTTTGCCGACGCGCTGCAGGCCGGAACGCGCACGCTGCTGACCGAAATCGATATTCCGAATCCCGACGGCGTTCTCACCGCCGGGATGTATTGTACAGTCGAGATCCATATCCCGCGCAGGACGCCGAGTCTTCTGGTACCGGCTGAAGCGATCATCCTCGACGGCGGCGGTACGCAGGTCGCAGCTGTCGAAGACGGCACCGCCCATCTGCGAAAGGTGTCAGTGGCACGTGATTTCGGCAAGGAGGTGGAACTACGTGACGGCGTGCAACCGGGCGACCAGGTAATTCTGACCCCGCCGGTCGATCTTGTGGAAGGAAGCAGAGTTCAAGTTCGTTCGAACGCCTCCGGCCAGACGCGATGACGGTGTGTTGCGTCTATTGCGTCCGCAATGATCCGTTGGCCGCTTTACCCGTGGCCAAGGATTTGGCCAAGCGAGGGGTGCTCGTAATCCCGCGTCGGTCTGCGGTGGAGGTTGCCGGTTGAGCCGGCGCCGAAAGCGCCTCTGGCACGGGTCAGTCGCGGGCAAAGATTTGGCGGATCACCTTTCGCAGTTCATCGGCCGGTGATCGGGGCACAGTGTCGGCTCGCCAGCCGACGAAATCATCGGGACGCACCAGCAGCGCCGCGTTAGGCGACAGCCCAGTGAGTTGTGCCCACCGTCCCTCCAGGTCTTGTATCGCTTCTTCGGGGCCGATGCGGTAAACGTCGAGCGGCAGATCTAGCGACTCTGAGACCGAGGTGGCGGCGCTGACCCACGGCGCCCCTCTTGCACCAGTGAATAGCCGCAGCCCGCCACCATGCAGATCCAGCGTGGACACACGCTCGCCGTTGTGTTGCACCCATGCGTGCGGCAGCCTTGTTCCCGGTTCTCCGTGTAGTTGCTGGCCATTCACGAGCTGGACCTGGTCGGCATCGATAGGGGCCGGCTCGTTGGTCACTACCGCGCGTGAGCGATATTTGTACCCCGCGATCATATAGAAGAAAGGCCGCTCTTCCCCCGCGGGCAGCGTCGGCCGATCGTCCGCCAACTCAAGCAACGAGGCGCCCGGCCCGGTCAGCGACTGCCGGGCGGCGAAGAGGCCGACCGGGCGACGTTCGGCTTGGTAGGAATCGAGAAGCTCGGGGCCCGCGGCGCCGTTCAGCACGGCAGCGAGTTTCCACGCCAGGTTGTGCGCGCTGTGGATGGCGGTGTTGGCTCCCCCACCCTTGAACGGGGGCATGGTGTGCGCTGAGTCACCAACGAGAAACACCCGCCCGCAACTGAACTGGTCGGCCACCTGCTCATAGGGTTGCCACGGCGCGATATCGACGATCTCGATGTCGATGGGCGTGCCGACAGCCTCGAGAATCAACTCGCGACACCACGCTGGGGTGAACCGGTCGACGGTTTCCCCCCGGCCCGGGAAGTAGGTGTGTGCGAAGACCGCGAGGTCGTCCTGGGCCGCGAGGAGCATCCCGGTCACGCGGGCATTGTTGATCAGCACGCCGTCTCCGTCGCCCAGCCCGGGAACGAATTGCCGCCACGGCGCCCGGAAGTAGATGAACACCACGAAGATCGGCAGTTGGCCAAAGCCCGACGTGGCAATGCCAAGCTCGCGACGAATGTGGCTGTGGGTGCCGTCGGCGGCGATGAGATAATTGGCATGCACGACCTGCGACATCCCGCTGTCGAAGTTTTTGATCGTCGCCACCACCCCGGCATCGTCCTGATGCAGCGACACGAGCTCCACCCCATAGCGCACGTCGCAACCTAGCCGCCGCGATTCGGCGAGCAGGATCGGTTCCAGTTTGCTTTGCGGGCAATACTTTCCGAACGGCTCGGGGCTCATGCCTCGGCGCTGGGAAAAAAGTCGGCACCCCAAACCGGCGTGACTTCGGCGTCGCTCAGCGTGCGCTTGCTGACTACGTTGCTGATGTGGCCGGCGGACGCGTTGACCGCCGGCCCGAGTCCCACACCCCGCAAGATCTCAAGGCTGCGGAAGGTCAGGTTGCGCGCCTTCGGATAGACAAAGATCTCACGTCGCCTGTCGATCAGTAGCGACTGAATGCCATGGTGCGCCAGCAGGGTAGCGGCGGAAAGCCCACCTGCTCCGGCGCCGACGACCAAGACCGGGCGCTTAGTCACCGCTCACCTCCCAAAAATGCGAGCGATCGGGGAGTCTTTTTCGCGTGGGTCGCCATGTGATGATCGCGCAAGTCCGCAGCGGGAAGAATCGTAAGTTCCGGCCACCGTGCTTTCCAGCCGGCAGCCTTTGCATCGTAAAGATGCCCCGAGAAATTAGGGCAGAGGTTGGGCCGGACAGTCAGCGTCGAAAGGTCGTCAAGACCATGCGGTGCATAGACATCATAGTTTCTGTGTGCTGGCCGGATTCCGATTTGCGCCGCTACCGCTAGGAAACGGTCAATGCCTTCTGTGGCGCATTGCAAAGGTGGATAAGCGACACCGAACTTGTTGGGATACCAGAGATGGACACGCGCCTGATTGCGTACCTCGACCGAAACACTAAGATCGGAAACAGCTGCTGCCACGCGTCGGATATTAGCGTCCTCGGCGTCCCAGGATGTATCTGCGTCAAAATAGAAGATGTCGTAGTCCTTAATGCCGTAATCGGGTGTACGTGCGGTGAGGGCGTTCCACACCGTCTGAAATACTGATCCAGAGACGAGCCAAGCGTCAGCGAGGCCGAGCTCAGGCAGACGCTCCAGCATGATTCGATTGGCCCGGTTCTGCAGAACCGTCTCGATCAAACGGTCCTCATCCATGAGCCGTTCCTTACCTCGCGCGAACGGGCTTGAAGCGTTCGAATCGCGCCAACCATGTGGGCGGGAACCGACCGCATGCCCAGGGGGCACGCGGTCGCCGATCTGGCAGACCTGAAGGCCGAGCCGCTTTCCTGCCCCGGGCAAAGTCGCCGCTTCGAGACGCAAAGCGCATTCACATTTGCTTTATCTGCACTATCCACAGTAGCAGGGGGGATTGACAAATGGTTTGCCCCTGCGAATCCCGTTAAGGGCTTGACAGGACTAAGATTTTTGCCGCAGCGCAACGACATACGCTCGACCTGCGCCGCCAGTGCAGCAAATGCTGCTTTCTTCTCCTGATGCCGGCATGGCGATCCTATACGCCGCGAACGCCGCCAATCGTACGGGCAAGACACCGCTCGGCAATGCCGGAGTTCGCCCAGTTCGGCTCATAAGGGACCGCGCCGTGCAGCACAGCTCGTGAGGGCACCAATTGGTGACGCCGCTGAGCTGGTCGAGGCGCTCCTGATGCTCGGCGAAAATTGTTGGCCGGGCGGGCCCGGTACGGGTGAAGATGGGCGGGCCGTGCCGGGGAATAATGCATGGGCCTTGGCCGATCGCTCGGTGTGGGCCGTGCTTCTCTTCGAGATCGTCCAGCAGGCGGACGATATCGCTGCGCTTGATTAAATGGATCGGCCGGTTGCCGAACGCGGATAGATCAGAGACGCGACGATGCGGCCGGGCCCGGTGTGAGCCTCGCCGCCTGCCCGGAGGTGCCCGCCGTGGCGCGCGGCGGGCACCATCTTTTCGCCGCTATAAAATCGACGCAGCCCCGGTGATGGCGCCGCGCTGGCTTTCGCACGCCGGGCGCAGTAAGGTTGCGACGTTGACGAAAAAACCCCGGGTGGTCATTTTCATGTCGTACTGCAGTCGCCCGCAACCAGCGCGATTTCGCGCTGCCGGTCAGTTCGGCGCGGCAGGCCTGACGGCTTGGCTTGCGTTCTGTTGCCTGATGCCGCGCCCGGCGGCAGCCGACGGCATTGCGCCCGGCGAGTGGAAACTCACCGAGACCATTGTTATGAACGGCAATAAGACGCCTGCCCAGACCCGCACACGCTGCTTGTCACCCGAACAGGCCGGGGACACGGCGGCAACCTTCTCGCCGGAATACCGTACCGTGAATTCCGGTTGCGAGCGGGTGGAATTCAACTCAAGCGCCACCGCATTGCGGTGGCGCATGCGGTGCACGGGCCAATTGGACATGGACGTGGCCGGCGATTTCACTTTCGACACGCCCAAGCACTATACCGCTACGATCGTGTCGAAGGGCGCTATGGCGGGCAGGGAAGTCGTTAATACGACCGTTTCCATTGAGGGCGAGCATATTGGCGAATGCCGCTAGCGCATCCGTCTACCCATTCTCTGGCTGAAAATTCATCGCAATCCCGTTGATGCAATACCGCAAATGGGTCGGCGGCGGGCCGTCGTCAAAGACATGGCCGAGATGGCTGCCGCACCGGCTGCAGTGGACTTCCGTGCGGGTCATCCCATAGTTCGTGTCGTTGGAAGTCTCGATCGCGCCTTCCTCGGGATCGTTGAAGCTCGGCCAGCCCGTACCGCTATCGAATTTCTTGTTCGACACGAACAGGGTCTGGCCGCACCCGGCGCACGTGAAGGCGCCGTGACGTTTTTCGTAATTGAGCGCGCAGCTCCCGGGCGGCTCGGTGCCGTGCTGGCGCATGATCCGGTACTGCTCCGGCGTGAGTAGCCGCCGCCATTCCTCGTCGGTATGGGTGACGGCGTAGGGCTTGGCGTCCATGATCGCTCCTTAATGCTCCGTCATGACATGATATTTTGTTGCCCAGCCCCTTGCGGTCAACCCACCCCGCTGCCAAAGCGAAAAAAGGGCTGCATTGGAGACAATCCATGATTCCCCTGTCATCGCTGCAACGTACGGCGGAGGAACTGATGGCGAAGGCTGCCATCGAGATCCCCGACGACTATCTCGCCGGGCTGCGCCGCGCCGCCGACACTGAGAAAGGCGATCTCTCGGCGTTTGTCCTCAGGGCTATGCTGGAAAACTATGAGGCCGCCAAGCACGACCGCCGCGCCATGTGCGGCGATACCGGCG
>JASHRR010000750.1 GCA_030037185.1 Xanthobacteraceae bacterium
AAGCTCACGCTCGGCGACACCACCATCACGATGTATCTCACGCCGGGCCACACGCTCGGGACGATCTCGACGCTCGTGCCGGTGCGTGATAACGGCCACATGCATCTTGCCGCCGAATGGGGCGGCACCGGGTTCAATTTCGAGCATTCGCGGGCGCGCTTCGAGACCTACGCAGCGTCGGCCGAGCGCTTCGGCACTATTGTGGCGCAGGCTGGCGCCGACGTGCATATCGCCAATCACACCAACCAGGACAATTCCCCCGCAAAGATGGCCGCGCTCGAAAAGCGAAAGGCCGGGGACCCGCACCCCTACGTGGTCGGCACCGACTCGATCCGCCGCTACCTGCGGGTCGCCGAGGAATGTGCCCGCGCCGGCGCCCTGCGGGAAAAATAGGCCGCCGCCGCGGAGCCTTCACGACCGGCGCCGCCCAGAAGACCCCGCGGCAGCCCCGCCGCCTTCCCGATGCTCAGGTGCGTTCGCCGCGCAAACTACGGCGCAGTCGGCGGCGGGACGCAGAGTACCGCGTCGATTCCGGATTTTTCCGGCTTTTGGCTGCATCCGAGGCTCGGATTTAACCCTCCGCTCTCGGCCAGGCCGGTGCGAAACAGGACGCGGTTGGCCTCTCAAGCTGGTGGTCGGCGATTACACACCAATCCGATTCTGAGGCCCGAGCCCGCAGGGCAGTTCGGCGAAATCTCGTTGTCGGGCGGGATTTTTCCGGACCCGGATAGCATGTGTCTGCACAATCCCCTACCCTATATCTTGTGGAATGTATTGTTGAGCCGCTGCAGCCTCAGGAAATGGATCATAGACTCAGCCGAGAGCCGTTGCAGCTTATTGTGCCTGAAGCGTCACCCAGTTGCCGCGGTCGCTCGACCAACGTACCTGCGTTTTCTCTGTCCCATAGGAATTACCGTCTTCCAGATTGGGCTTTATCTCAGGCCATCGGTCATGTGCGTTGCGATAGCCTAGTCTGGCCGAGGTTAGTTTGGGCACCAACGGCTGTGCCGACAACATCAGCGGCACGTTCGAAGTACACCAGCTAACCGACCCACTTTGTGCAACGCCCAAGTCGGGGGAGGTGGGCCATTAGCCGCCATCGTCGTCATCGCATTGAGGCGACCAGGGCGTCGAGCTGATCGAGCGTCACACGCATTCCGGGCTCCATCCCGGAGGCCAGCGCGCCTTCCAACGCGTCCTTGCTCGGGAAGAGCTGGTGCAGAGTAAGACGAGTCCTGCCCTGGCTCTCATCGAAGGTGGCCGTCACTACGGCCTCGCCGGCGTCGAACATCCGCTCATAGACCTGTGTGACGACCAGCCGTGAGGGCGGGTTCACCTCCACGTACCGCCCCGAAAACACCTCTGGATTCTTTGGGTCGCGCCCGAACGCGTAGCGGTAGGTTCCTCCCACGCGCAGGTCCGACTCGCACTCAAAGAGTGACACGCCGAAGGACTTGGGCACCCACCATCGTTTCAGGAGCTCCGGTTTTGTCCATGCGTCAAAGACAATATGCGCCGGCGCATTGAACGTGCGGGTGACGACCAGCTCACGGTCGGCCGTACGCTCCACGATCGTTTCATTTCTTATGGTGCTCTCACCTGTCCTTGCCTGCTGCATCCGATTTTTCCTTCCATTTTAGTTTGGCGACGATCTCGTCCAGCTGCTCGAGCGCATTTCCCAGATGTGCCGATCACGATCGAGCTATTTGTGAAGCTGCTTAGGGCTACGTGCGTAGTCGGTAGAACCGCTGCTACGCGCGCGGCTCCATCCCTCGCTCGCCGCCACCGTATCGATGTTGCTGGACGAACGGGCTGGCATTTACGGGCAGCTGAACTCCCCCGCGTGTTTGTGCTGCACCCGGCTGCTCGCCGGCACGGCCGAAGCGAACTGGTTTCGTTGCCGGATCGGCATGCTGAGCCGGCTGCACGTGGCCGTTAGGCCGCATTCTTGAACCCCTCGATCTGTGCCTTCATCGCCCGCTTAAATGCTGGTCGCGCTTCACAGCGCCCCTTGTAGGTACGCAGTTGAGGATAGCTATCGAGGAGATCTGTGTGGTCGAGAATGCGCAGTACGTCGGCCATCATTAGGTCTCCAGCGGTGAACTTTCCTTCAAGATAGTCCTTCCCGTCGAGAGCCTTCTCAAGCATTGCCAAGCGATCTCGCACCAGCTTTTCGATCTGGGGTCGCCACTCCTTCGTCCATTCTTCCCTTGCATGAAAGAAGTCGAGGCTTGCGAGCTGTTGAATCCAGATTTCTACCGAATTGAGCGCTGCGAACACCCACGCGGCAGCGCGTTCGCGTCTGGCACGATTGTTTGGCAGAAGCTTTTCGCTCTTCTCCGCGACGTAGAGAACAATTGCGCCGCTTTCGAACAGTATAAGGCCGTCTTCCTCAATCGCAGGCGCTTGGCCGAACGGCTGGCGGGCTAAATGTTCGGGTGACCTTTGTTCAGGCCCTAACGCCAACGTGCGAACGTTGTAAGGCAGACCAGCCTCCTCCAGCGCCCAGCGCACACGAAAAGCGCGCATAAGAGGCGCCGCAAAGTCCGGAACCCATTTGTAGGTCGTGAGCGTGATCATGCGCGAAATCCGTTCTGTTCGGCCACGGCGATGTTCTCGACGTAGACCTGCTGCTTGTTGAAGAGCGAATTCCACCCGCCGACATGGCTGTCGCGGACGGCTACGCTAGAGAATGGCGCCTGGTGGAACGTCTGGACCGTATTTCCGTCCCTCTCGGAAAAGGTAACGGTCACCAGCGTGTCGCAATCGCGACCAGACTCCTCGTCCCACTGGAACGTAAAGACGATGCGCTTGTTATTTTCGACTTCGCGGATGACACCTCCAAACCTGGAAAGACCGTGCTGCTTCGACGTCATGGCGCCGCGCCACGGTCGACCAGGGGTCAACTCCCAATCTAGCGCGATCGCAGTGAACTTCTCGGGTCCCCACCATCTGAGCATATGATCACGGCTTTCCCAAAGTCGGAAAACAAGGAAGATGGACGCATTGAACTCACGCTCGATCAGCACTTCATTTTCGTGAAGCTTACTCACTGCTTTCTACCTTTCTTCGGCGCTTTGGTGAGCTCCGTCAGAAGTGCATCCATCCGATCGAAACTTCCCGACCAAAAATTGCGATACCTCTCCAGCCAGCCATCGACTTGTTTCAGCGGCTCGAGTTCTAGCTTGCACGGACGCCATTGCGCCTGACGCCCCCGAGTGATCAGGCCTGCGCCCTCTAGGACTTTAAGATGCCGCGAGATCGAGGGCAGCGAAATGTCGAATGGCTCGGCCAGCTCATTCACCGTTGCCTCGCCTTGACTCAATCGAGCAAGGATCGCTCGGCGGGTCGGATCAGCCAACGCCGCCAATGTCACGCTGAGGGGATCACCCATCGCCATATTTAGCGCTCCTGCTAATTAGCATACACGCTAAATACGGTCCCCAGGACCGCTAGTCAAGAGCTGCGGCCATCCTCGATTTCCCGCGTCCGTATCGGCCGAGAACGTCCGCTGCGCTCACGGACCGCCCTTGCGACTATGTTGGCAGCACGTCCGGTGTACCCCAGATTAAGCTGTTGACCTCTCGCGTCGCTCAACTCGGCAGCCTTTGGCCACTTGCGGACTCATGCAACGCAACATTAAGCTGGCGCAGTTAGCTATAATCGCTGGTTTCATGCCCACGACGGTTTAATCGACCGGCCGCGTGATAAATGCGATGAACTCGACGCTTGGTCGGACAAGGTGATCTTTGACATAGTGAAATCCGTTCTTGCGTCGGCATATCCTACATATCGTGTGACCCCGATAAGCGATTTTATCTGCGATGATCTCTTTCTCGCACAGAGCGTCGAGGAAATCGCGACGTTCGGCCCAACTTTCGTCGGCCTCTGGCCGGGGTCGCTTACTCGTTTCGTCGGCACTACGTCGCCAAAAGCCCTCAAATTTAGGCCTACCGGCTTCAAACGCCCCCTCTTCTCCCGCCCCAGCCGGGACATAGAATGACCAATTACCGTTATCGTGGCGAAGCGCTGCAAATTTGATTTCTGAACCTAGAGGTCCCGCGACTATACACAGCGGAACATGCCATGGTCGCAAAGCATTTTCGGCATTAGGCACAACGATGGCTGGTGCGTCCAAAGGAGACCATTGATATTGCCATGGACTCCACCCGCCAAGCGACGCGCTGCGAATCTCGTCAGCGTTTCGCCCCCGAGGTAACGTGCCCAGCAACCGCCAAGTACCCATATCCCCAATCCGCCTTTCCGACACGACGTGCGATCCCAGTGCTATCGGCGTATACGGGAAGGGGCGTTGTGGGTCTATGCGCCCTCCAGCGTCCTTTACACCGCCCCGAGATTGATTGCGATTCGGCGCAGGAACCTGTGGAACAATCTCTCACTACCGGTCTGCCTTCGGAGTGCAGGGTTGATCTGGCAGCACCCACTCCGTGCGGGCGAAGCGGGCGAAGGGACGCAAGGCGCCGCAGGGCGCGTAGCCGGCCCGGAGAAGCTGATCGTTGACAAAGACCTCGCCCAGCAAAGGACCGACGACCAGCAACGCCACTGTACCGCCAAGAATCCATTTCACCGCCGTAAGCGACGCCTCAGTCGGCGCCTGCCGCACCAGGTTGGCATCGATGATGAGGCCGGCCAGAAGGACCAGGCCGCCGGCGACAATGAAACCATAGAACATGCCGGGACCCGCCATCAGTCGCGGCGCCCCCGTCCGGATGCCATCAAGCAATTCATGCGACTCTATCGCGGCAACTCCACCGGCGCCGGCCGCCACGCAGAGGATCAGCAGGACAGCCAGCGCGTGGCGGAGTTTCGTCGACACCCCCGGCCCGCCTACAACGACGGCACGCTGTACCAGCGCAGATCCCTGACCTTGCGCCAAAGATAGCCGGCAGCCTGCTCTTCGGTGTCCTCGATGATGCGCCCCATGAAGGCACAAAGCCCTTCATAGGCCCAATCGATTAGCCCCAGCTTGGCCTGCTGCACCTGCCGCTCCATGGCATCTGCCCCCGCGGCCAGCATGGTTTTCAGCTTCTCGGTGAGCTTGAAATGGTTATCGATCTTATCAAGTACGTAACCCACGCCAACGCCCACCACGATCGCCAGAAGCAGCGGGCCAATCGCGAAGGAGCTGACGATCGTTCCGGCCGCCAGGGCCACCGCGCCTGCGGCAACGCTGGTGGCGATGGCGACCTTGGTGACGTCACTAGCGATCTGGCCAACAAGCTGGGGGAGTGTCATCTGGTCGGTCAGCACGTAGTCGATCACGTCATAGGCGGTTACGAGGACGATGGTGAGAATGCCGCCCTCCTTGATCGATTCCATGGCGCCTTTCTTGCCTAGGCCCATGGCGATGACCTTGGGATTCTCGACACCATATTTCGGGGCCGTAAGGACCTTGCGCAGCCCCGGATAGCCCTTGAGGATGATGTGGGGCACGCCCCGGTACTCCTTGTAGTATACCCGCCCGAACATAGTGCCGAAATCAACGATAATTCTCTTCAGCGTCAGGATGTCCAGGCCGGTTGAATAATACTCGGCACCCGTCCGCGGAGTAGACTTCCACTGTTTCCAGATTGCTTTCCATTGCCGCCACAAGTCCGCCGCCTTGGCGGCAGTGATGGCGCCCCGCTCCTCCTGCAGGATCAGCCAGAGTTTTGCGGCTGCGTCATCCGACAACACCCACAGGGTCTCGTCGGTGGTGATGGTGACGTTGGATGTCCTCTCATTGGCCATCGGGGATACTCCCTTCCGAAACCAACACTCCCTTCCAAAATCCGACAATACTTTGATCGTCTGTTCTTCCCCTCTCTAACCCAACTTTCTTCAGGACCTCGATATTTGCACCGCTGCCTGCGGTGCTGATGTTTCTAAGTTGCGGTGGCGCCGCGGGAATCGGCGGCTGGCGCGGGACACCAGTCGTTCGGGCTTGTCCCGCAGGGGCGAGGCCGGTTCTTGGCCCATTCGACGATCTTGGTTGGGTCGGTCATTGCGTCGGACAGGTCGTGTTCGACCAGCTCTCGCTTTGCGGGCGGATTCCACTCGACGACGCCGGGAGCCGCGGCTGCCGTTTCGTGATCCTCGCGTTTCGGCATGGCTGTGACTCTCTCTTGCCAGGGGTTGGTAAGGATAGATTTTAGTAGTCGCTCCAACGGGGCTGGAAGTTCAAAGCCAAAGCGGGGATTCGCCGTCCGACAGGATTTGAGCCGCTAAGAAATGAAGTGTCGCATCCGGCAAACCAAGGGCGATGGAAGTTCGTATCTGCGGTTCCATCGCTTACCTCGAATCAGGTCGCGCTCATTGGCCAAGCGCGCTGGGGCCGGCAGCAGCCAATTGTGTGCGGCGGCTTCAAGCGCATGCCCCGAGTAATAAAGCAAACTGACGTCGGCGTTCGCCGAACGGTCTCCATATCGGCGGACAGCCGCCTTAAGAACAGATCTATTTGGGTCCAGAAGCGTTTCGACGTCAAAGCCTAAGCCGCTTCAACGCCGCGGTCATGTCATTCGCGTCGTTGAGGGTGTTGGCTAAGCGCACCGCATTTTCATAATTCGAGACCCGAGGGCGCGGGCGACCCTTCCATCGGCGAGCGCCTCGGCAAGGGTTAAAAGCATCGCCCCTCAAACTTCGGCTCGCTGGGACGGTTCGCGCGAAATCGACGTCTCTATCGCAAGCCGAGGGCTTCTCCAGTCCACAACCTGACTTTGCAGGTCCGACTTGCGATTCATTATACAATATTAATTGTGCAATTTATCGATCGCGCGTGGGCTGGCATTAAGCCACCAGCCGTGCCGCCTCGAGATGTTGGGGCAGCCCGCTTTACGGTTGAGCCGTTTCGTTCCCTTTTGTTAGAGTTGCTAGTCTATTTCGATCGGGTTCTTCTTTCGAGCGGGCAGAGACCGATTGCGGCGTGTTGTGTGGCGGGCCAGACCTCGCCGTCCGGGTGGCCGCGATTTCCGTCATCGCCGTCCGTCTGCCGAGACAGACTTTGGCTGAAGTTGAGCGATGGGCCGGGGATAACGACTCCACGCGCCTTCGGTGGCGAACAGCCCGGGCGGGGGAGCCGGCTCAATAAAAGGCTGGGCTTAAGCGTTCGAGAGCCGGGGAGCCTACAGCTTTTCAGGCCGATTCGACCGGGCGAAAAGCGCCTCCACGGCCTTTAGCCGGGCCTCGGGCGTCCTCATCGCCCTCTTCGGCCCTGACCTGGAGCGCCATCAGCGCCCAGACCCGCTGTTCATCGGTCACGTCCGCCGGCACTTGGTGCAGCTCGGCCCTCAGTTCGTCAATCACGTCCGTGAGAATGCCCATCAGGGTAGAGCTCCGTCGTCGACAGGTGCAGCGATCACCTCAATCACGCGGTGCGCGTCGAACTCTTCGAGCTGATCGAGCCGCTTCTTCGGCGCGGCAAGCTTCTCCATCGCCGACGGCAAGCCCATCACGATTTCCGCGAGGTGCTTCTTCAGGTCCTGCCTGATCACGGCAACATCGATCGCCTGCATTGGGCGACCATAGGCGCGGTCAAGCAGCATGCCGGCGGCGGTCAGCCTCTCGCTCGATCGTTCGGCCGTCCTCATTTCTTTGATCAACCATTCGATGGCCTCCGCTCCGGAGCACGCGCCTTGAGCATCATTTGCCGCGCCGTGGTGGGCGTATTGCTCGCTTCTCGGAGCCTCGCGGATTTCCGCTCGCACCTTTCTGAAAGCGCGGCATGCACAGCCTCCTGTTCGCGTCCCTGTGTCTATCCGAACAACAGGGAGGCTGTGACGTGAAATCTTGGTCGCAATCTTGGTGCCAATCAGACAGAATTAGCCCGGATTAGACAGTGCGACGGCATCAGCGGGAGTGTAGGAAGTGCC
>JASHRR010000751.1 GCA_030037185.1 Xanthobacteraceae bacterium
GGCTACCAGGCGGCGATCCTGTCGCGGCTCGCCGCCAAGGTCACGAGCATCGAGCGCTACCGGACGCTTGCCCAGTCGGCGCGCATCCGTCTCAAGGCGCTCAACTATGACAATATCGAGATCATCATTGAGGATGGCATGGCAGGGGCACCCGATCGGGCGCCGTTCGACCGCATCATCGTCACAGCCGCGGCCGTCACTGTGCCGCCAGCGCTCATCGACCAGCTTGCGATGGGCGGCATCATGGTGCTGCCGCTCGGCTCCCATGAGGAGCGTCAGAAGCTGGTGAAGATCGTGCGCACCGAACCCGGCAGCGCGTGCACCGAGCTGATCGACGTGCGCTTCGTTCGGTTGCTGCCCCGCCTGGCGCAGGAACTCTAAACCCAACTTAGGCCATTGGGGATTGGAGCGTAACACGCACCGCCAAACCTCACCGAGGACGAGCTGTCCGGCATGGTCGCCGTGGACGATCGCCCGTCGGTCACTATCGCCTATACGCGCCGTAGCCACGACCCCACAAGTTTGCGCGATGGTACGCTCGTGCGTAGCCATAGCCGTGGCGATGGTAACGACGATGATAGTAACCATAGTAGGGGCGATGGTAATGGCCAAAATAGTGGTGCCGAGGATAATAGCCATCGACATAGGCATAGTATGGGCGATGGTAGAAGACGAAATAGTATGGGCGATAATACCCTGCGTAGCCCCACGGATGGTATGTCGAATATCCATAGCCACAGCATCCGTAAGGCGCGGGCCATCTGACGTAGCCGTAAGAGGGCCCGCCCCACCACTGAGCCGACGCCGGCAAAGCCACCGCAAGTGCTAGACCCACGCCGAGAGCCGCTATTGCGGCGTACTTTCTGACAATCGACATGGCCATACCTCCTGCGGCAAAGTCATACCTGCGGAAAGACTTGCGCTTTTGATCCATTCATCAAACGTATTTTCAACGTGATTGTTTGTACGTTCACTGTTCTTTGAACAGTGCCCGAATGACGCAGCAAGCCCAGTACAGTCATGAATTGGCGAAGTTGAGCAAGGGACCATCCGTGTAGACGGTTGGTTGGCCGTTGTCGCCTTTAACCCGCTTGCGGGTCTGCTCCAGGTCTCAAGATCGCATCGCCGCTGCGGGCGCGTTCGGGGTTGGCAACAATCCCCTTGGAAACGCAGTGGTTGGTATCTCATCCGACCAGCGACGAGCGTGCGGACGCTCACCATGTTGTCGGTGACAGAGCGGACTATGCGGTCGTCGCATGGGCTTGCGAGATTGACAACGCCTTCCTCGGCCTCCTGCGTGGCATAGGCTCTGCAACCTTTGTGATACGATGGATAACGGCCTGGGCGGTCAGGCACCACCCGAGGTTCCCGCAGCATTTCAAGAAAAGGTAGACGAGCCTGGCGACCACGGCTGGACTTTGACCTTCTGCGCAGTGCGCTTGTCTGCGCCCGCTTTAAACGCGTCACGGATCAGGCACTGAGTCCGCATGTGGTCATTCCGATGGCCGGCACAAATCTGCGCCTCGTCATCGCGCCGACACCAGTCATGTGCCGCGTCCAATACTTGTCCGCTTTGCGCAAGTCATTTCTGGGCATTTCGATGCGGGCATTCAGTTGCGTGGGGGTGCGGCCGATAACATGGTTGCTGTGCGCGTCAGCGGCGCGATCGAGCGCATCGTCGTCGGTACGCCGACCTGTTTGCGCCAGCATTTGCCACCGCGAACGCCGGAGGACTCTTCAGAACACAATTGCATCTGCCTCAGGACTCCTTACCCGAATGAATTGATCATTGATCTGTGGCAGTTTGTGCGCGGGGGGTGAGGAATTCAGTGTCCTTGTCGGGGGCACTATCAGTCTCAAATAATGTCGCGCTTGCACTCGGTACGGCCCGGAGCCGGGGGGCCTCCCTATGTGCCCGAGATTTGCGCCAAAGCGGTTATAGCGGCCAGTACGCCCCAGATGGGGTAACGGGCCTGGCCACAGCGGTTAACGCCGCAAAAGGGAATCGTCCCTCAAACTGATGGTGTGGAAAACCAACGGAGTCGGGTGATGCCCACTCCAAGCATCATCGAGGGACGACCATGAACTACTATGTCGGAATCGACGTGTCTTTGGAGCTTAACTTGCGCAATTGGGCTAGGAGGGCCTGCAAGCGTGAATGCTGAAGACCAGCAGATGGGCTCGTCCTCCTTCCGGAGCCGACGACAAAATCACGCACGCTCCGATGCCTCGTGGACTTTCTCCGCGAAAGTCTGGGCGGAGAGCGGCCCGGCATGGTGTCGTCTTCCCGAGCCGCCGTTACTCTGTGTCTGAGGCGATCGTAGACGCATCGATCTGACGTCGTAGACGCAGCGGCGACCATGAGAGTTCCTGTGGTCGGGCATTCGGCGTCGTTGGACGACGTCTCTCCAGGGCTGCTTGAGGGTGGCGATTGGTTCGTTACCGTGCTCGCCAACGCTCAAAAGGTCGGGATTTCGCGAACGCTGATTGTGAGGTCGAGCAAGGAGACATTCTGTCCTCGTTGCACCGCGCTGTGAGCTCGATCGAAGCCGCCTATGTCATCATCCATACGCTCTCGCAGCAGGACTCCCGCGGCTGCAACGTGGCGAGGGCGAGGCGCGGTGTTGAACCTGGAAGCTGTATGGAGACGGCAGCTGAAAGAACAAAACGGGCCAGAGCAGCGAAAAGCGATAGCCAAAAAGGGCTGGAAACCCAAGCGAATCGAACTGTGCGCGTAAACCAGCCGTTTACCATCAGCTTTAACGGATCCCTGAAAATTTAAAGGGATGTTTACTACACCAATGCCTTACTGTCCGAACAAGCGGGCTCATGAGTGCGGACATGGCTAGAATTATTGCCGAGCGACGATTGCGTTGCGCGTTTTTCCGCGGCCTCGTGTCCGCCGTGGCGATCGGCGCGGCCGGCTGCAGCTCCGAGGTGTCCCGCTTCAGTGAAAATCCCAACCGCAATCCCTACGCCGCCCGCGCCCCTTCCAATCAACCAGCCGCCGTCCCGATGCAGCCAACGCGCACGGTCGCTGTGGAAAGCCAGCCGTTGCCTCAGGCGCAGCCAACCGGCTCACCTTATGCGCCTCAATATGCCGCTCTGCAGTATGAGCAGCCTCAGTACGCGCCGCCCCAGTACGCGCCGCCCCAGTATGCGCCGCCCCAGTATGCGCCTGCTCCCCAATATGCGCCTGCTCCCCAGTATGCGCCGCCACCGGCGATGCCGCCGCCTGTTGCGACGCCGTATGCACCGCCCGCTCCTCAATATCCGCCGCCCCCGCCCCTGCCGGCCTATGCACCGGCTGCCTCTCAATACGCGCCGCCTCAACCTGCACCCCCGTATCCGCCGCCGGCGGCCGGGTCCGCACCCGATTTCACCGGAGCGGCCGGCGGTGGCGCGAAGATCGCCCATGCCGCTGCACCGCGCACACCAACGTCTGCCGCAGTCCCGCAAGCCCCCGCCGCTCCTGCGCCCTCACTGCCGGCACCCGCGCAGCCCGCAATGCCAACGTCAACGTCTGTTGTGGGGAGCTCGGCGCAAACCCTGCTGCCGACGCCTCCCGTCTACACGGTCGGCTCAGGCGACACGTTGAGCATCGTTGCTCGCAAATACCGGGTCAGCGTCAGGGAGATCGCAGTTGCAAACGGCATTACACCCGAAACGCCGCTGAAGGTTGGGACACGGCTGACGATCCCGGTCAGGACGGGAGCGCTGCCGAGTGCCCCCGCGGGCAGGTCGCAACCAGGTGCGTCGGTGGCCGCTCCAACGAAGCCGGCACAGCAGACATATACTCCTGCCCCCGCGAAGGTGGCGTCGTCGCAGACTGCGGCGAATGTCCGCCTGGCGTCGCCGGTCGAAACACCGTCCGCAGAGGCGCCCAACGGCGCACCGGCGTTCCGCTGGCCGGTGCGCGGCCGCATCATCAACAATTTCGGTGCGAGGGTGAATGGCTCGCCCAACGACGGCATTGACCTCGCGCTTCCTGAAGGCACCCCGGTGCGCGCCGCCGAGGACGGCGTCGTCGCCTATGCGGGAAACGAGCTGAAAGGCTACGGCAACCTCGTGCTGGTGCGTCACGCGAACGGCTTCGTCAGCGCCTACGCGAATGCCAGCGAACTCCTGGTCAAGCGCAACGATCAGGTTCACAAGGGACAGGTGATCCTGAAGTCGGGGCAGACTGGTAGCGCTGCAACCCCGCAGCTTCATTTCGAGATTCGCAAGAACTCCGCCCCGGTCGATCCCATGCAGTACCTGCCCTCAGACAAGACGGCCTCGGCGCCATTGTGAGTCGCAGCCGGTGGTGCTTATGCAAGGGTGTGCAGGGGCACGCCTGCTACAGATGATGGAATGGTGCACCGGCCTCGGTGGCCTTTGACGCGCCTTTGCGTGACAAAACCCCGAGCGGTATGTAAGAGCGACCGGGCCCCACCTCTCGGGGGAGATAAGGGTGGGGGCCTCGAAAAACCGCCCGTCGATGGCCGACATTCTGTTCATCAAGACCTCCTCGCTCGGGGACGTCGTCCACCACATGCCGGCCATCACGGACGCGCGGCGGCATTTGCCGGCTGCCCGGCTGGCCTGGGTGGTGGAGGAGGACTACGCGCCGCTCGTCCGTCTGCACCCCGGCGTGGATGACGTCATCGCGGTCGCTACCAGGCGCTGGCGCAGAAACCTGTTCGCGCCCGCCACATGGCGCGAGATTGCGCGCTTTCGCCGCGCCCTTCGGGCGCGATCCTTCGACGTGGCCATCGACACCCAAGGTCTGCTCCGCACCGCCTTGATTGCGGGCGCCGTGCGCGGAATCCGGCATGGCTACGACTGCGCCAGCATCCGCGAACCGCTCGCCTCCCGGTTCTACGATGTTCGTCACTACGTCGAACGGCGTGCTCATGCCATCCCGCGCAACCGCGCGCTGTGCGGTCTCGCGCTCGGCTATGAGGCGAAGCATCCCCTCGACTACGGCCTCGACCGCGCTGCGATCGCCGGCGCCGCTGCTGGGAGACCCTACGCGGTGCTGCTTCACGCAACCGCCAAGCCTGGCAAGCTGTGGGCGGACGAGCATTGGGCGACGGTGGCGCGCGGTGTGCGCGATCGTGGCTTTGATGTGGTGCTGCCATGGGGCACTGCTCTCGAGCGCACTCGCGGCGAAGCCATCGCGGTTGCCGCCGGTATTGAGCAAGACCGTCGCCACGTGCCGGATCGCCGGCCGCTCGACGCGGTCGCGGCGCTGATTGCAGGCGCGTGGTTCGCCGTCGGCGTCGATACCGGTCTCGTCCATCTCGCTGCTGCACTCGGCGTGCCGCTGGTCGCGATTTTTATTAACAGCGAGCCGGGCTTGACCGGGCCGATGGGAGGCGGCCCGATAGCCGTGGTCGGCGGTAAATCCGCGTCGCCCGACCCCGCGGAGGTCTTGCAGGGGCTCGACCGCGTTATCCGGCGGGCGCGATGATGAGGTCGTGTTGGGCATCGATGGCCGTGCGCGGAACGCAGCGACCCTCATCCTGTCACGAGGCGCCTTGGTTCGTTCGTTAGCCAATCTTGCGAAGGAGACAAGTGATGCGGGGATTTAGCTTTCACGGGAACTTCCGCGCGGATGCTCCAGCCGGAGCGCTCGCTCGGCTGGATGGGACCGTGGTCGCAACGCCGTCCCGCCTCACCTACAGCTGCCCCTTCTCCCGCCACTGCGCCTGCCATTTCGCCCGCAATCCGGCACGATCGACGGCCTCACCTCTCAGATAAACTGCATTGATCTTGCGGACATTGGCAATGTTGTCGAGCGGATTAGCGTCGAGCACGATGAAATCGGCGCTTTTGCCGGTTGCCACCATGCCGAGTTGGTCGAGACGCAGCACCTTGGCAGAATCCCGCGTGGCTGCGACGATCATTTCCATCGGGGTGAAGCCCGCCGCCACCATGTTGTCGAACTCCAGGAGCGTGTGAAGCCCCAGCCATCGGTTGGCGTCCCCGGCGGTGTCGCTGCCGAGCACCTCTCGCACGCCAGCCGCATGCAGCTTCCCGGTGTTGATGGCATCGAACGATGGCCGCGGTGGGGTCCCTTCACGCTTGCGCCTCTCGTACATCTGCGCGCGCTCACGGATGAGCGCGGGGGCGATCGTCTCACGCACGAGCGGCTCGTCGAACCACGCCGGCGTGCCGTTCTCGCGTAGCAGCGAGGGCCGGTTGATGCCGCCAAGGTTCGGAGTGATCCAGATGTCGTGCTCCTTGGCGAGCCTGATGAACTCCTCGTCGACTTCCTGGTCGCGGACGCTGTGCATGAAACCCTCGACGCCGGCGCGCACCAGACCCTTCGCGTCCTCGAGGTCAAATACATGGGCGATCGACGGGAGGCCTTGCTTGCGCGCCTCGTCGGCTGCGGCGGTGAACATCTCAGGCGTCAGCTTCTTCTGGCGGCCGTTGCGGTCGTCGACCCAGATCTTCACGAAGTCGGGCCGGTGCGGCGCGAGGTCCTGCACGGCCTTGCGGGCTTGCACCGCACTGGTGACTGCGTAAGGCACGTCGTTGCGCGAAGGATCGAACGGGCCCGATCCCGGATAGGCGAGGCCGCGGCCGACGGTGCGAATGAGCGCGGCATTCGGAATGATCTCGGCGCGCAACTGGTAGGCCAACTCGCCCATGTCGGTGCCGGTGCTGATGGTCGCGGCAATGCCGTGATACGCATAGCGCTCCAGGTGGTCGATATAGTTTTCGCGGGTGAAGTTGGCTTTCGACAATTGTCCGGTGACCGCATCAAGGAATCCCGGATGACCGTGCGCATCAATGATCGCAGGCATCACGGTCTTACCGGAGAGATCGACGTGCGCGGCGCCGGTGGGTACCGCCACGTCGCCTCTGCGTCCGACCGCCGTGATGCGGCTGTTTTCGACAACGAAAGCCGCATCCTCGATGGGGGCGCTGCCGTCGCCGGTGATGACCCGTGCGCCCTCGAATACCACAGCGCCGGTCGGGCGCGGCGCTTGGCCCGCCGCCGGCCACGAACCTGCGGCAACAACAGCCAGAACAATGGCGAGCAATGTGTGGTGGCGGTGCATGGGACCCTCCCGAAATTACTTTTATGTTTCGCTGCAGTAAGTCTAACATTGCGTGCAGCAGACTCATAATTGCAACATCGGGGTTCAAATCTCTCTTCTGTATTAAAAATCACACAATTGAATCAGGTGGTTACGGTTTGGTCGTCGCCTTTTTTCGAGTGTCGCAGATTGCCCGCTTTCATGGCAGCATATCCTCATTTGTTTTCAACGATTGTCTCTGAATGAAGGTATCTTCACGCAACATGAGCGCGACATGGAAAAGGCCGGTCCATCGCCGGAAGTCGGCCAAATCGCTACTTCGAGCCAGCGAACTAAATCCCGCCATTTCAGCTGCTGATTTTCTGCAACCAATGTGATCCAGCTCACACCATGATCTCCCAACCAGGAGCATTTTCGGCAATGGTCCCACTTTGATTGGGAGGGAGCGAATGCACAAAATTTGCTTTGCGCTGGCTTTCGCAGCCATGGTGGTTGGCTCAGCATCGGCGCAGGATTACAGCAAGAACTTTGCCGAGTGTGTGAAAGAACTCGGATTACAGCCCGACCCGAGTTATACTCACAAAGTTCAGTCCACAGGCCGTGTACTCCGCAGATGGTATTTCCATAGCGAAGCTCAAGCGGCGGTGTTCAACGATTGTGTTGCCCGTAAAGCGAGTCGGTCAGCCAAACCGGGCGCCAAGGACCAGCCGCCAGTTTCGCGCTGACGGGAGCGCATCGCGCCAACAGTTGGCGCATGAGCTCAAGGCCTGTCAAGCTGCCGGCCTTATTGGCTTGCGCGCAACCGGCGGCAGCCGCTGCAGTTCTCGAACGCCGCTTAGTCCCGCCAACCGTGCGCCGGACAGACCGGCCGGATTGGCGTTCCTCTACGCGTGGCGAGCCGACGGTGCTCGCGAGGTGACCATCAGTCCGCCAACGTAAACACCCAAAGTGTCGATCCACGGCTCGGCACAGGGATCTCGGGCGTCAGACTGCGGACGACACGGTTTCCAATCAAACTGAACCCGGTCGGTACGGCTATGTATTGCTTGCCCCCGGCCATATACGTCATCGGAAAGCCGGCGGGTTGGCCATTGAGCACCTGCTCCCATAATACCTTACCGTTCGCGGCATCGAGCACAGCGAGCCGTCGGTTGGTGTCGCCGCCCAATACGATGCCGCCGGCCGTCACAAGTAACGAGCTCGACCAATAAGGGCGCCGCTGATGCGACCAAACGGTTTCCAGTTTGCCGAGGTTGACCGCATCGACTCGCCCGACCAAGCCGTTGCCGCCCGGGACGTGACGAAATTCGATCCGCCCCCTTCCATAGTCTTCTCCTTCGAACGGCTCCTGCTCAACTGCTCGGTAATCCATGCACATATTGTTCAAGGGAACAAATAACGTCAGCGTCCTTGGATCAAAGGCTGTGGCCATCCACA
The DNA here is from genome assembly GCA_030037185.1 of Xanthobacteraceae bacterium. Next base: position 8,472 of record JASHRR010000751.1, read on the forward strand.
GCTTGCCGCCGTAGAACGACGGGCACACGAAATACTTTTCGTCGAGCCGCTTGGGAATGAGGCTTTCGTTGAGCGTTACTTTTCCGGACTCTGGGTCGATGTTCTTGAATACATTTTGACGCGTCGTCTCGCGCGTCCACAGAACTTCGCCAGTGGTCCGGTCGAGTGCCCAGATGATGCCCGGCTTGCCAATGGCGACGAGCGCGGGCCGTTTCCGGCCGCCGGCGTCAATGTCGACGAGAACCTGTTCGAAGACGTGATCGAGATTCCAATTGTCGCGGGGCAGCATCTGGCGGTACCAAACGATCTTGCCGGTATCTGCGTCAAGCGCCAGCGTCGAGTCGGTATAGAGCACCGCGCCGTCGCCGGTTCCGCGTACGATCTCGGAATGCGGTATAGGTCCGCCGGTGCCCCAAAACAGTAGATTGCGTGCAGGATCGTAGCTGCCGCCGGCCCACACCGAGCCGCCATTCCGTTTCTCGGCTGGCAATCCATTCCAAGTCGCACCTTCTGGCGTATCGGGCTGCGCGATCGTGCGGGTGCGCCATAGCTCCTCGCCGTTTTCCGCATCGAGGGCGACAATGAAGCACCCATAGCGGGTACCAGGATTGGTGCAGCCCGAAATACCGGCAGCGACCTTGCCTTTTGCGACAAGCGGGCCGCCCGTGAACGTGTAGCCCTCACGATAATCTGCGACCTGCTTGTCCCAAACGGGCTTCCCGGTCCGCGCGTCAAGCGCCACGATATGTGCATCGGCGGTCGCAACGTACACTTTATCAGCATAGAGCGCGATCGTCGCGCGTGCCCGGTCGAAAAGGTCATTGTGATAGCCGCCGTCCACTTTGGGCAGTTCGCGCCGATACTCCCACAAGAGGTCGCCAGTGCGCCCGTCGAGAGCGTGAACGACGTTGTGGGGATTGCCGACGAAGACGATGCCGTCATGCGCGAGCGGCGCCTCTTCCTGGTAGCCGGGTTCCATATTCCAGGCCCAGGCGAGCTTGAGGCGCCCCACATTTCCTGTGCCAATCTGGTCAAGAGCGCTGTAGCCCCAGGCGCTGTAATTGCCCCTCACCATCAACCAGTCCTGCGGCCTGGGATTTTGCAGCATTGCATCAGTAACGGGCGTCAGCTGCTCGACTGCGCTGATTTCGGCCGCCAGGGCTGAATGTCCAGTGAGCGTGGACGTAACGCCAAGCGAGATCGGCGATGTTGCGAGGAGGAATATGGCGATGAGGCGCTGAAGCGGTCTGAATTGTGTCATGATCATCAGCAGAGATCATGCGTGTGTGTCGCTTTAATAAATCCCATGTGACGAATTCATGAAGGCTACGGAAGACCAAAACGCTATGACGCGGGAACTCCCGCAATCGGATTTTGGATCGCGCGCCGGCCTAGTTTGACGACACCGAAACCTCCGCGCGGAAGTCCCTGCCTTTACGCATGGGGAGGAAACGCGGAGCAAGCGTTGAAACAGACCAAGAACTCCTCTACGTGAAAGCATGAAGCCGGGTCTCCAACTTGACCGCGAAAGAGCAATCGAAGTTGCTCCTCGATACGCTGTGAGCGCAGCAATGCCGCCTGCAACATGATCTCGCAGCGCGGCTACGAGGCCGGCGCTACCCGCAAATACGATCTGCAAAGACCTCGGCCTCCATGTTCCCGAACGGCGGCGCGGGCGGGGGCGTGGCACGCCAAGCTACAGACCGCTCGCAAACCAGGTTACCGTCGAGGCGTTTGTCAAAGGCCTGGCGCTGCAGGCGTGGACGCGCTGCAATTTGCGCGACAGCAGGTGCGCCCCGCTGCGGGTCGATAGCGTGCATCGCTTGGTGTTCGTGTGGGACGGCGTCGAGGCGCTGCCACGGTGCCGGCACCTCACCGTGCGTCGCGAGGTCGGCTCGCCCACCACACTCAAGTATAGTTTGTCCAACGCTGCGCCCGACACGCCTACATTGCGTCTCGCCCAGATGCAGGGCCACCGCGATTGGGTGGAGCGCTTCTTCGAAGATGCCAAGGGGGGAGTGCGGCCTTGGCGATTATCAGGCCCTACTGGCAGGCGTGGCACCACCACGTCACCATGGTGATGCTGGCGATGCTGTTCATTGCCGAGCAACGCATCAGCGCCTCTTTGCCTTCGGTCGCCTATGGTGATCCAGGGGAGGGTAGAAAAGACGTTTCTGGCTTTAGATCTGATTTCAGCGTTTCGTGAGGCATCAGAAAAGCGGCCTGTCATTGGGGCCTGAAGTAGTTGATCGTGAACAGGCCGGGGTCTGGATCGCGTGAGGTATCAAGATTGTAGACCGCAATCATCGTCTCGTACCCGTGCGGATCGGTCACAGTCCACTCGCGCAACTGCATGTCCTTGGCGGAGAACATGACTACAAGCTGGCTGGTTCCAACCAGGAGCTGCCTTTCCTCAATCGTAACGGTGATGAAGGCGTTGTCCTGCGATACCGCAGTTACCTTGGTGTCGCGCGCCAAATCAATTTGATCGGCCAGCAAGTATCGCAGGGGAGTCTGCGACAATGGATGGAGATCCTGCGTCGCCAGATTACGATCGCGCACGATGACGTAGTAGCCGTCCGCGATGACCTCGATTGGGGTCGGCGGGTCGTATTCAAATCGCACTCTGCCGGGCTTCTGGAGATAGAATTTTCCCACTGACCGGCTGCCATCTGGACCGATCTGCACGAAATTGCCGGTGAGGCTCTGCAAGGAGGAGAGATAGTTGCTGGCTCGATCCACGAGGGCACGCTGAGATCCATCGTAAGGAACCGATTCGGGTGGAGGTATGGGAATCGGTCGCCCGGCGGTGTCAGTTGGCATTGGCGATTGCGAACGAGCCGCCTGGTTACGGCTCCTAGGGGCCGTCTGCTGGAGCCGAACGCCCTGGGCCGTTAAGGGCGCCGCGATGAGCAGAACGCCCACCAACGCCGCGAGACGGGCCGATGTCATCTTCCCCTCCGAAAAGCCTGTTCACCGCAAACGTCTTTCTACAACGAGATATGATCAAATGCGACTGTCCTCCTTATGCATCGTTTCCGCCGCAACTACACGACGGCGCAGAAGGCCGGAATTAAGCCGACCCCCTTCAGTTTTCCGATTGTCCTCTTCGACGGGAACAACCTCCTCCTGCTGCGCCTGAACTGTGCGAACCTCCGCAAGGAGCTGGTTGAACAGGTCTTTCGTTTCCTGGACACACCTGGGACACCCAAGCGCTGCCGCCAGCGGGCACGCCGCATTGGCCAGCGGCGTCGGCCGCGCCGGTTCCCGTATGGGGCGAGGCTAAGCACTCTTCACCATCTGAGGGTATTCGACCGTCGTCCGTGTCAGGATTTGCGTGCGCGAGGCGCTTATCGAATACTGTGAGGAGATTATCCTGCTGAGTTGCGCGGAATGCGGGAATCGCGGGGTTTTCCCGGATGGCCGAGGCGGGCTGTTGGCCAGGGAGCTCTTGAGGCGGCGGCGGTTCGACCTGCCGGTGCGTTTTTCTGGTCCGGGGCGATCTGGGTAGCCCTTCGCGAAGCCGACAAACGGATAGGCGCCTGGTGGCTAGCGACGCCTCAGCCCCCTGGGCGCCTCGTTGTTTTGAAACCATCTCCTGTCGCTCGCGTACACAAGCATCGTCCAGCGCTTGCTGGGGGTAACGCAACCACGCGGCCTTGAGACCGTCTCTACGTATGGTAGCAGCACTCATTGCAGGTAGGCGCGAGGTTTGCAGTTCCGGCGATGACGGCCTGGTGGCTCAGAGGTTGGCTATCCGTTGTGTTTGGCGAGTTCCGCTAGTCCGTCGGCGTGCTGCCGCCGCCGACATTCTTTTTCGGCTTGCGGGCCTGTTCGCTGCGAGCGAGCCTTGTACTTTTGTCGGCTGTTGCTGGGATGGTGTCGGGTGTTGCCGGGATGGTTGGCGTGGCGCTAAGCGCGTGCGGCTGCATCGTCGATCGAAGCTATAATTTTACGTTAATAATAAATGCATTGATGGAGTTTCCTAAAGTGATTTCATAGGTGCTGCGGCGTTTGGTGCGTGCCCGCGCATCGGGGGCGTAGCCCCCTAGATTAGCTAATTGTTTCAATGAATTGCTATCGAAGTTCGTCAATCCTCGAATTCGCCGTGCATCGACGGGAAGGCCTGAGCAGATGCTGCTGCTGACCATGCACGTCGAGAGATCAGAGTTGAGGGCAGCATCGCGAAACGTCTACCCGCATGCCTGCGGTCACGCCTTGGCGGCCAAGGGGCGCGACATTGGGGCATCGCAACGTTGAGAACGCCGCCCGGTATATGGAGGGCGTGTCGGGCCGGTTCCGGGCATTTGGGATTAGGAGGGTGAAGCGATTGGTATTTACAGATGAGCAGCGGCAGCGTCTGAAACGAATCCGGAAGCAGCACCGCGAATTTCACCGCCGCAAACGCCTCGCCGCCCAGTACGACGCCTTTGCCGCCTCGATGGCCCGCGAACAAGCTGAACTCGAAGCCGAAGCCGCTCGCCGCGGTGTCGATGTCAGCGTGGTCATTCGGGAGAGGCTAGGTTGACGGGGATTCCGCCACCACTTGTCGGGACATCAATCATGATCGCCAGATGTCCTCACACGCAATATCTCAAATGGGAGATGGATCAAAGTTAGGCACCTGATGTATAGAGACGCGTTCCAAGTTAAGAAATGATGATTAATTAGAAACAGTTGCGGTGGTTGCAGGCTCTCTACTTGATCGATACAAGGTTATGATTCTAGCACCCACGATTGTATTTTCAGTACTACTAGCGGCGGGGGTTGGAGCTGTGCTCGCCTACAGCTTGTGGTCGATCTTTGTGATGGTAGTAGTCCTCGTGATCGCGGTTCAATTGGGCTATCTGGCTCGAATAGCGGTACGCGGGGTAGCGGAACGCTTCCAGCCAAAGGTAGAACGGACGCGGCTTGCGAAGGCCATAGAGCGCGAGCGCGAGCAAGCCGAGCATGAGGCTGCATAGGAGCTCGCCAGCCTGCCACGTCCATCTCGATTCCAAGAGGTTCGCCCACCTTATGCGTATTTGACGTAGCTATCATCGCGATCGGGACGGATCGATTAGCTTCCAGTCAAACATTCCGAGTTCTGGAATCTTGCCAAAGTCAGCAGGGGTGAGCAGTGATACTTGAGTTAGCGACAATCGGTATGCTTACGGCGGTTGCCGGAGGTGGTGCTTACCAACAGCTTTGTGCTCGATTCATCTTATAGTCGATGATCCGGGCTATCTGACTCTAATAGCCGCACGACGCGCGGGTAGCCGAATGGATCGGCTGCGATGCGGAGAGGCGGCCCTTGTTCGGCGCAGTCAGTCGATGCCACGATGGCAGAACTCGACCGCATAGCCGGGATCATCATCGCCGCATGGACGTGATCCTAGAATCACGACAACCTTGCGCGTTTCAGGGCGAGCTGCGCCGGAGCCCTTGTTGGCCGCCATGCTATGGCCAGCGGGTGCGGGTTCAATCATGGTTTGGGGATGAAGTGGCGCCCCGCGCATATCGCGTCCGAAGCGCCGCCCGTCCATAAAATGGGCCAAGCCGGTCGAGGTGAAACGACTTCGTGATCGAGCCAACCCTGGTTGTCACCTTCAAGCCGGCTTCGGCATCACGAAGCCGTAGGCCGTGACTAGCGCCACCTCCCCGTTCTGCACCACCGTCATCGCGAGGCCCGGAATCATTCACTCGTCATCGCTTCCATGATGAGACGTTCCAGCCCGGGAATTAAGGCTGCGATCGATCCGCTATAGGCGACAGATCGGGGTGCCATCGAAAAGATTCCTCGACTGAAGTGAGGGAGACGTCGCCTCTTTCCGCTCAAGCCAGAAGCCCGGACCGTGATACCATACTTTGTCGATCATCTCCGAGCCGGGATCGCCTCGATGTAAAGCTGCAATTGGGATTTCCGCAAAGCCAGTACCGCGGTCTAAACGATCGAACGCCTCCTGAAACCGCTTCGCTGCCTCCTCATCGCGTCCGCCAATGCAAGGGAAAATGCCGACCCCGCCTATCGAAACGGCGTCGAATCGGTTCCGGTCCCGCGCCGTCGGCAGAACGATACTTTCCGCGCCGTAGTCGGGACACCGGGTCGCCCTCAACAGGAAACCCCACCCATTCTCATTGGTCAGCGGCATGAGCAGTCGTCCCCCCGCCTTGACGCTCACCGGAATTGACCCGGGGAAGTGCTCACGAGATTGACCAGCGCACGCGGTCTGAGTCGAGCGGTGTGATTTGTCCTGCGCCCGCGGCCGCCGGCGCCGTAAGGACCGTGAGCGCTGA
>JASHRR010000752.1 GCA_030037185.1 Xanthobacteraceae bacterium
GCGCCGCAGGCATTTTCCACCGCAGCGCCGTTTTCAGTTTCCGGATTTCCTTTTTGGTGCACTTGACCATCCGTCCTCCCGAATCAGATAGCCAAAAGCGGATCATATCGCGATCGAGCGCGCCACAGAAAAACACCGAAAACTCCAACGATTCCAGCAATTCAGAGCGATTCAAGTAGCTATGGAAGCGGTATGAGGGGTAGTAGGGCTGGCCATAGGAATAATAATAGGGCTCACCGTATTCGTAGTAGGGCGCCGCCAGCGCGCCGCCGACGATAGCGCCACCAAGCAATCCGGCCCCTAAGCCCCAACCGAATCCTCTACCCCACCGCACCGTCTCCACGTTGGTGTCGGTTGTCTTTGCGATCGCGAGCGTATCGGCGAACGGCTTGGCCGATCCTACATTCGGAGCGGCTACAACGCCCGCTGCCAACACAGCGGCGACCGACATGTTCAGCATTCGCTTGGACATTGGCTTTCTCCGTGTTCTTGGCTTCGACATCGGTATACGCGAAGCATAGGAAGCCTATACTGTGCGATGACTCGACAACGAAATTGGACGCTTCAGGGTTCGTTGCGACGCAAGCAGTGAGCGCAATGGTGAAATGCAAGCGTGTCAGGCGCCTGATGCTCCCCCCGCAGCATCCTTTGAACCGCGCAAAGGCGCGGTCATGGGCCCGAAGCCGTCGCTGCCACATGCTGCTTGGCCCATCGCCCTCCCATGGCAGCGCATCGTAGCCGCCGTCACAGCCGTATTCACTCCCATGAGGCGTTGGCCTTTCTTCCTGCGCTGGATACTGGATCCGGACGGCTCGGTCCGAACGGGCCTTCGTTGGCACCGGTTTTGTTACGTGTGAGTATTGCTAAGCCGAAATATCTGGACACGCCGGAAAAAGGGGGAAACGGTATTCCTGCTCCTTGGCGCCACCACGATCGATCTACCCGGGCGCAATGCAATCAATATCGCGCGTGGCCGGCGCATGATGGACATGGCAGGCGCGGTGCCAGCTTTGGGCAGCACAGCCTGAATGGCTTCTGTGAGTGCGCTTAGCATTGCGGGCGATGCGCCGGTAGCTGGCAACTCTGCCGGGCACATGCCACTCGACTTGATCCACCTGTCAAGAGACAAGCCAAAACTTCGAGCGCCCTATTCAAGCGTTTGAGGGGCTGCCGCTTTGATCCCACGCGAGGGTGAGACGATGGGTTTAAAACGCTGGCGTTGACACGTCACTTCGCTGGCCCGCTGCGGAAAGTAGATCACACCAATTTAAGTGGAGGCGGACGCGGATTCGTCGTCCGCTCATTGACAATGCGGCGGACGATATGAATAAGGGCTTCTGCCGTGTCTGCCTCAAAGATGAGGTCGCCATCTCGCTTCTTGAGCGATTTCAGCGTGTTCGAACCGCCCCAATATCCGATGAGAATCGCTGATCCCTCGAATACGCGTTTTGCTCGGTTGACGAGAAGATCCAATTGTGCGCCCGTGACTTCTCCAACCGAAACTAGAACGACGATAACGGTCGGCGTGTCGTGTGCAGCTCCCCCGGCCGTGCTGATTCCCGTCAATCCACCCAGCGAGGGGCATTGTATCGAAATCCCTAGCTCACAACGAATGGCGTCTGCAACGAGCTCGGCTGCCGTGTGATCGATAACGCCCCGTCCGGCTATCACCACAGCCGTTGCACTTTTGTCTGGCGAACCTGCTTTGCCTGCTCCTTTCCTAGCGCTGTCCTCCTCATTTTTGAAATCCACCAATTCCCTAACCTGCCCGATATACTCCGGCAGCACCATCTTGAGATCCTCCAACTGTCCTTTGCCTAGCACCCCTCGTTGGCGATCATCAGACGCCATTTGCAGACACGCGATAACTGTTTCATCGAGATACTTTACGTATCTGCTCTCCTCCAACCATCGACCTGCGTCCTTACCGGCCTCGGCGTTGTCCCCGGCCAGTAGCTGTCGATAAAGCTTCTCGTGGGGTGCAAGTACCGGTTCGTTTCCAAGTAGGACGCGCAGGAAATTCCAGATGAGGAACATGTTGCCCGATAACAACGATTGTTAAAGTCAGAGGCACCGCGAGAATTAGACCGACAGGGCCCCACAATAAGGTCCAAAACGCCGCTCCCAATACCACGGCAATTGAGGATAGCCGCGTGCCGGCCCCGAATAAAAGCGGCTCAACGAACTGACCGACAGCGATGTCGCCCGCGATAAATAGTGCCGCGGTTTGGATGAGCTTCCACCATCCTGGATCCACCATAGCTGCAAGTGCGACTGGAAATATCCCTGCTAATGCCGAACCGATATAGGGTACAAATCGCATCAGCGCAGTCGCGGCGCCCCACAGACCGGGACTGGGAATGCCGATCAACCACAATGCTGCGGCAATGAACACGCCAAATGAGACATTAAGGCCCGTCTGAAGGAGGAGGAAATGTGCAAGATCGCAACTGGCCTCAGTCAACGCCTGCGTCGAACGGCTGATCTCGGAGACTCCCATGAGGCGCACAATGCGATCGCGCAATTCGCCGTATTGGAGCAGAATGAATATCATCAGGACAAGTGATAGACCCGCTGTGGCAATGGATGGTACCGTGGATCGGGTATATTCCAAGAAGACCGACAAAGACTGATTCGGAGCAACTTCGATCTTAAGCGGCTTGCTCTGCGTCTCCGGGTCGTGAACTTCTTGTTCAACGTTGCGCAACGTCTCTATCGCGCGCTGCCATATCCCGGTGCCTCCAAGCAGCGAATGCACGTGGCGCGCCTTTTCGCGTAGGTTCGTCTCGTGCTGCGGCACTTCTTCCAGCAGCTGAGCAACTTGGTGTCCCGCGAACGTAATTCCGCCTAGCACAATTGCGATCAACACGGTCACCACTAACGTCACCGCAAGGCCCTGCGGAACCCCCCAGTTGATCAAGCGCCGCACAGGTGGAAAAAGGATGAAGCTGAGGAGTCCCGCCACCGCAAGTGGGATCAGCAAATCGCGTCCGCCACACAGCCCGACAATCACAAGCACGGCACTGGTGAGAGCGGCAGCGCAATTTACAACCGGATTCGGCGAGCGTCCGTGCCACAGCATCATTGGTCCTATTCACTCATCATTTTGCGCGGGACCGGCTCTGTCATCGGCTTCCTGCCGCTGCCATGCCGATTGGCGTAGATCTTTATTAAATCAGCCCGAGTAGAAATTAGAAATATCTCAATCGAATAATGACCAGGTGGGGGACAACCAACCCCCGGCAACCAGAACACTCGATGCGATTGCGCTGCTTGGCGATATACGAGTCAATCCGCGATTTCACAATATTGAATGGCATAGTCGTGATAACACGACCGACAACAACGTCGCGCCATTCGAGATGGCGATCAGGCAGACGTTTTAGACAGCTCCGCAGAGAACGGAGATAAGGAGAAAAAGCTGTGTGCTATACGGCCACATGGACAGAGCTCCCAATAAAGAGATCAGGATGATCAGCAGCACCGTACCGAGCGACATCTTTGCCCCGGCCGCGAGAATTATTGGGCGCCAGGGCCTCGATTTTCCACCCGGCTATGGCGCCCCAAGCACCAACCCACAAACACGGCACCGCCCAGAGCGGCAAACAAGTGCAGTCGCTCACCGTCGCGGACCGTGCGAACCAGGCCATCAACCGTCTCGTCGGCAACATCTCGCGCGGAGCTTTGCAAACGTGCGAAAAGCTCGTCTATGATCGGATTTCCCATGGTTGGAAGTTTTATTGTTCTCGACAGGGAACACAGCAAGGGCACTAATAAATCACCGGCAGCGGTTGCTCCCGAATATGGCGGGGGAGCGCGCAGAGCCGGCCCTTCAAAGGCCTCCGTTGCCGTGGCGATCCGTTTCGCCCGAGCTTGAGCGAGCTCGAGTTTCCGTGCTGCGACACGGCTACCGCTTTCGCCGCGGCATGACTTCGATTTGTTGACCGCGATGGCGAACGTGACGACGGCAAGAAAGAGCAGGATGGTGGCGATTACGGCAAACCCATAAAAATGGCCATAATTGCTCGAAACCCAGCTGTAGAGCGCGACCAGACCGACACCAAATGCGGAGAGCGCAGCCAGGCCGGCAAGAAAAAACAGCGTTCCCAAGACGCCCGCGGTTTGGACCGCTTGCTCGGCGCTATCCTTGGCTAGGTCAAAACGCTCTTCGAGATCGATCCAAACCTCAGCCATTCGAGCGGCAAGATCGATTCCGAATGGCTTCAGAATTTTGAACAGCATCAGCTGCGTCTCCCCATCAAGCCAATCAGAACGCCGACAGCGACCGCGCCTGCAAGAGCGCCAAGTGGGTTGCGGCGCGCAATGTTCTCCAACTCCGTGACCAAGGTTTTAGCTTGGTCGGTCGCAACGTCAGCGAGGTTTGCACCCTTCTTCCCGGCGAGGTCGATCGCTGCAGCACTGACCTGCCCCGCGACCTCACGAGCAGATTTGGCAGCCTCATCGCTAGCTCGAGAGGCAAGCTTTGCTACAGTTTCCTTGAGCTTGCTCAAATCACTCTGTAGCGCCTTGAAATCGGCTCCCGCAGTGTCGAATGCGTCCGATGCCGCTGCGCTCACTGCTTCGTTACCTCGGCCTATCGAGCTTGTGACCGATTCTCGTAGACTATCGGCCTTTGGTGGCCCGTCCGTTTTGATCTGATCCATCAATGCCTCCTCTGCGGTGGTGAGCTAATCCAAATGCCGGCACCGCCCACGACACACAACCTCGATGGAGATTGGCTCCTTGCGGAGATAGCTTCCAGTGCCGGATCACGGTTCGCAATGCGGAAATCCCGAGGCTGTTGCAGGATTCGGAAGTCGAATTCGCTGAAAGAAGGAACTGGCAACAGTAAACGCGGTCACGGTACGTCGGGTTCCCGACATTTGCCTCGCCGAGTCCTGGATGAAGTGCAGCGATGGCGCGGGCCGCCAGAGTGCTAAGTAGCTCCCAAGAGAGGTTGTCGGCATTGTCGATCCGACTGTTCTTCTATCGTCTCTTTCTCAATCGCTGGTGCCTGCCATCTCTCGAGAGGGGGCTTTTTGAGCTGCAAGCTCTGGGAGCGCCTTTTCCACCTCAACTCTGTGCCGTAGATCGCACGACTTAATCCAGCCCGAACTATGTCATGAGGTTCCTTACAGTTCCACCCCTGGAACCAACCTCGAAGAATTGCGTTAGGTGTCGGACTCTAGCGCTCAATTTTACAGTCTCCAATCGACTGTAGGCGGTCTCTCGGCCATCAGGAGAATCGTCATGGATTTTCGGCTGGCAGCCTTGCTTTGGCTTCTTGGAGTTCCGATCCCGATCATTCTGCTCCTAGCTTTGTTTCGGCACCACTGAAGCGATCGGTTCAACCGACTCGGTGGTGACACTAGATGCGGAGCGCACAAACTGGCGCAGGTAGTGCTACCGGGAGAGCGGCGTGGACCAGATAACATTCCCGAAGGCTCGAATCGCGGCTTCAGATGAGCGAACTGCGATAAGCAAGGCATCGAGACGAGCCGTGCCGACACGCATCGTTTGGGCGGGAATTTCCCCATCAGAACAACCGAGAATTTCCCATCGGAGGCAACCATGAATCAGTCAATTCATCAACTGCTCCAAGTGATCCTTCAAGGTATCTCCTGGGTCTTACGTACAATTGAGGCGCTGTGGGTATGGTCGTGGTCCCAAATCTTTCGTGCGTTCGATATGTCGTGGTCGAACTTGCCGCCATGGAAGATAGTCGTTGGACTACTTTTCGTTGCAATTCTAGTCGGAATACTTTTACAATTGCTCAGACATAGCCGGGCGGTTTTTGAAAAGATAGCGGCCGCGTTCTGGACGATGACGCTTACTCTGTTCGGAGTGGTTGCGTTCGTTGCCAGTGCCGGAGTTTTCTCGCGTGGATTTGAGTGGGTGGTCACGACCGTGCCGGATAGGTTCTGGGAAAAACTCCTTTGAACGATCCTTCATAGGAATTCGTCCTTCGAAGCTGGGCTGCCGGCAACAGGACGGCGCCAATTGAAGCTTTCGGCTTCGCCTCGCCTAGGGAAGCTATCCGTGGGCTCTCAACTGATGGACTGTCATGAAGCTATTCGAGTGCCAGAACTGCGGACAGCCACTATATTTCGAGAACACGCGCTGCGAGAGCTGTGGGCTCTCGCTCGGGTATTTGCCAGGCCGCGTGACCGTGACGGCGCTAAAGCCTTGCGGCAATGACTGGATGGCATTGGGACACCCCCGTGGCACGTACCGCTACTGCGCGAACTCCGCACAAGACGCCTGCAATTGGCTGGTTTCGGTGGATAGCGCCGACCAATTTTGCGCGACTTGCCGCCACAACCGCACCATTCCTGATCTGAGTCGACCAGGGCACCTAGAGCGCTGGCGGCTCATCGAGATCGCTAAACACCGATTGTTTTACACATTGCTCAGACTTCGTCTGCCAGTTAGGACCAAAGGGGAAGACCCGGATGGATTGGCCTTTGATTTTCTGGCAGATAATGCCGTGCCATCGCCCAGCGCTCCACCCGTGATGACAGGTCACGCCAATGGCGTGATCACAATTAATCTTGCGGAGGCGGATGATGCCGAGCGAGAGCGGCGTCGCCGCCAGATGCGGGAGCCCTATAGAACTTTGCTCGGGCATTTTCGTCACGAGATCGCCCATTACTACTGGGTTCGCCTCGTGGCGGGCTCCGCAGCGCTCGATGAATTCCGGCAGATATTCGGCGACGAGAGGGCCGATTATGGCCAGGCGCTACAGAGTTACTATGCGTCAGGCGCTCCCACCGATTGGGCCCAACATTTTGTCAGCGCCTATGCAGCGGCCCATCCGTGGGAGGACTTCGCAGAGACATGGGCACATTATTTCCATGTGCTCGATACGCTCGAGACTGCTAGTTCGTTCGGCTTGGCGGTGGCACCGAAGCCAGCGAGAACCCTCAAGGCCCGAATCAATTTCGATCCCCACAGAGCTGACATGAAACAGCTAATTGAAGCATGGATTCCTCTGACCTTTGCTGCGAATTCACTGAATCGGAGCATGGGCCTGCCGGATCTCTACCCCTTCGTGCTGAGCGCGGCCGCGATCGCGAAGCTCACCTTCATCGATGCGTGCATTCATGCTCAGCCGGCATGGCAAACCGAACCCGACGGCGGAATTCGTGCAATGCTCGCGGGTCTCTACCGTTGCTCCGCTATATCGATGCGGTCGTGATCTGTTCGACAAGGGCTCGGCGCAAAGAAACTTGTGTTCGCACTGGTTGATCCCTTCTGTGGCATCGGTGACCTAAATGCTCTGCGCTTCACGCCGGGAGGACAATCGACAGCACCATCATGATCGGCTCCCGTGCGACATCCGGCTGCGCATAGGCGACGCGTGCGTCGTCCACATAGTATGATTGTCCGAACCATTTGTTTTGCAGCTATAAGTTATGTGCCACGGTCCTGCTATCCCTGATTCGATTGTCGCGAAATTTCTGTGGGTCCGCATGTTGGATCCGTCTGGGCCCGGGTCGATCGCTACGGGTACCGCTCTTTTTCGGCGTATATCCTGGTGTGCACCCGGCAGGTGTTAATTCGGCGTTGCCGAAGACGCAGTTGGCTGGGGCAAATGACAACTGATCTGCTTTTAGGAGAAACGAACCATGCGTCTGTCGAATGAGGGCTTCCTGATCATTATTCTGATCGAGCCCATTGCGGGTTTTAGCGAAACATGACGGGCGAATCAGTCTTTGGGTTGACAGCAATTCTCGCGGTTAGCGGCCTATCACTTGCCAGCCATGCATAGCATTGCTGGTCTCTTACGCGGCATGCCGTCTCACTGTCCCCCGGAAGACCTCGCGATAACGGAAACGCCTAATCACCTTTCAATTTTTTGTGCGATCATGAAAGTGAAAGTAACTGCGCTCGCAAATCGGTGATAGAGGGCCAAGACTCATTCCCGAATGTGTGAAAGAAGGGCGTGGAACAAGAGCTTACCCAACGGACTTTCCCGTCGTATCGCCGATATAACGATCGGTCGCTGACTTTTCTTTGGGAGGTATCATGTCGGATCGATTGTATCGAGCAGAACGTTGCCGCGATCTGGCGGAAGAGTGTCGCGCGATCGCTGCCCTTTGCACTCCCTCAACGGAAATACGAACCCACTATGCGAAGATGGCAGAGCACTACAGCTCGTTTGCTGAAGCCGAGGAGCTGAGCGCGCTGGCCAACGGACGTTAGCCTCTTCGGCCAATCGACTGGACAGCGCTCGCGCACCCATAGGCCCTCCTATCCAACAAGGACGTAGACAGGAACGAGCGAAACATGACAGGCAAATCGGTCTTTGCGTTGGCAGCAATTTTGGCGCTTGGCAGCCTATCACTTGCCACCGATGCGTCCGCTGCTCGCGGCGGTGGTGGTTGTGGCGGCGGCAGCGTTGCACATTTCGGTGGTGGCTTCGGCGGGGACATATCGCGGCTGGACGATTCGTGACTGGACATGGGCCACGGGCACCCCCAGTGGCTGGGCGCGGACTCAGTCCGGGCGCACGTGTCGCGCCCGGATATGGCGCCCGTGCAATCGTCACTGGTGGACACCGCCGACATTTTCTGGCACGGCCGTTGCTGGGATTACGGCGTTGGCCCGTGCTGGGTATGTCGGACTATTACGGTGCGTACGTGTGGGCTTGGGATTAAGGTTCTGATATAAGCCCGCTTCATCGGCGGCTTGAAATCGCCGCCATTGGCGACATCCTCTGAACCCAGCGCCGCAGCAATCGCCGCGCTTTGCGGCACTTTCACCGTACGTGGCGGGCAAGACGGGCACGAGCGATGATGAGAACGACGCTTGGTTTGTCGGCTTTACCAACGACGTCACGGCGGCGGTTTGCCTCAGCTACGACAACGCGGATGGCCAGCGCCGCACCCTGGGCAGCGGCTCGACCGGTGGCGCCGTAGCGGTGCCGATTTTCGAGTCGATAATCCAGGCTGCATGGGCTTTTGTAGCACCAAAACAGACACTTGCTCCGCCCTCGCGGCAGGCGCGGCGGCAGCTTTCATGCAAATCGACCGATGTCGAATCCGAGGAAGGGCGCAGGCGCGGGGAGTCGACCAGCGAATGCCTGCGGCTGGACGAGCACGGCAGAGTGGTTGACACTCGGCACCGTTTGGTGTCCGC
>JASHRR010000753.1 GCA_030037185.1 Xanthobacteraceae bacterium
GTCCGCGCGGCGTGACGACGATCAGGGCGGCCTCGGTCGCGGCCGTCGGCTGAATTCCTTCCACACCACTCCGCGTTCCGGCGGTCAGCGATCATGAGCGAAGAAATGATCGCGGCGTTCCCAAGGCCGTCAAGGAAATCGACTTTCGCGCTCTATTGAGCGCCACTCCCTGAGAACCAAGGACTTGGCAAGGCGCCCAACGTGACGACAACGAGCTCTAAGCAGCAATGGTGCTCGCGGGGAAAGGGTCGTCCCCAAGCTACTGCCGATGAACTCAGCGCATCGACCTGTTGAAGAGATCGTCCAGCGCGTGACAGCCCGTCTCGCTCGAAGCCCTAGATCGTGGCCGTGGCCTTGATAATCGTATCGCGCAGCCATCGATGCGCTGGCAGATCATCGAAGCGCCGATGCCAGTTGATGACGCTCTGCAGTCGCGGCGCCTCGAAGGGAAGATCACGCAACTCGATCGGAAAAGCGCGGCGGAATTCCACCGCGAGCTTGCGTCCGAGAATAGCCACCAGATTGGATTGCACCAGCACGGCGCCTGCCGACAAATAGGGTACGTCGGACGCGACGGAACGGACGCTTTTGCGCGCTTGCAAGAACGTGTCCAGAAAATCAAGATTCTCGCCGCTCGAGCTGATCGCAAGATGTTTGAGCTTCGCAAGCTCGGCAATGGTCAGTTTCTTGCGCAGGGCCGGATGGCCGCCTCTCAGCACGGCGACAAAGCGGTCCTCCATGAGCAATTGTGATGCAAAGCGCTCGCCTTCCAGCGTCCGCGCCGCGATCGCGAGATCAAGCTCGCCGCGGTCAAGCTTGTCGCTGAGATTGAGGGTGCCGCTCGGCACCAGCGACAGCCGCACCTTTGGTGCTTGCGCCCGCACCGCCGCAACGATCGGACCGACCGCAACAATGGCGGCGTAATTGTTCACCGCAATGGTGAAGCGCCTGTCTGCGCTGGCAGGAGCAAAACTGTTGCCTTCGACCGCAAGCTGCAGGTCGTCGAGCGCCTTGCGGACGGGCAGCGCGAGCTCCTCGGCTCTCGGTGTCGGTATCATTCCCGACGGCGTACGGACGAACAGCGTGTCCTTCAAGGCGTGGCGCAACCGGTTCAGCGCGTGGCTGACTGCCGGCTGGCTCAGGGCGAGCGCGTCCGCGGCGCGCACGACGCTGCGCTCGCGCAACACGGCGTCGAACACGAGCAGCAGATTAAGGTCGAGGTTTCGAAGGCGCATGGTGGGCATCATGCACATTGTGAATTGGAGAATAAAGACAATTCATTGGCTAAATATCAGGGGGCGCCCCACCTTGCGGCCATGCAGACACACCAGACCCGGCTGACCGCCACCACAATGGCCCGACAGGTGATCGTCGCGGTCTTCATCGGACCACACGGCCTTGCCATCGGCATGGCCAAGGATTTGGAACGCTGGCGCCGGCTGACCCCGCTCGCCGGCTGGACGACTATCAACCTCAGAAGCACCGCACGCAGCGAGATTTTGCGCAGCGTGGCCGCCGTGTTGGCACAACAGCGCATTGCCTCACATCAGCTGATCCTGCTCGGCGGCGGAAGCGCGATGCGGCGCGCACTCGAACTCGTACTGCAGGGCGAACTCGTCTGCGCCGGAATCCTTGCCGTCGACATCCCCTGCACACCGCTGCCATTTGGCATCAGGCCAACCGCCGCCGCCATTCGGCTGGTCGTGCAACGCGCCGGCTCCAAAGGTGCGTCCGACGACCTCGTCCACACACTGCGAGCTGCCGATTTCGACCAGCGGATCATCACACTCGATCCGACAGGCCGCAGCGACGCGTGTGTGAGTGCGGCCGAAACCTTTGTCCTGGAACTGGTCGCGACCGTCGGCCGCCAGGCTCGCCATGGAGATCGAACGCATGACATCCAAGACTCTTAGAACCGCCGGCTTGCTTGTCCTGACCGCAGCAGCGCTCAGCGTCGGCGCGTATGTTCTGCAAAGGCCGAGCGATGCGAGCGCCCCTGCAACGGGCCCTGCACCGACCGTTCCGGTGACGGTCGCCCGCGTCCGCCAGCATGACGTGCCCACCGTGCTTGAAGGGTTGGGAACGGTGACGCCATTGAACACCGCGACCATCCGCAGCCAGGTGCAAGGGACGCTCGAAAGCATCGATTTTATCGAGGGGCGGGAGGTGAAGCGCGGCGATCTGTTGGCCAAGATCGATTCACGTGTCTTTGAGGCGCAGGTCGATCAGGCCGCGGCGGCGCTCGCCCGCGACCAGGCGAGCCTGGAAAACACCAAGGCCAATCTCTCGCGAACGCAGCCGCTTGCCGACCGCGGGGTTGCGACCCAGCAGCTGCTTGATACGCAAAATTCGCAAGTGGCTCAGGGCGAAGGCATTGTCGCGCTGGACAAGGCGGCGCTGAAAGCCGCGCAAACACAATTGAGCTTTACCACGATCACCGCGCCATTTGATGGTGTGACCGGAATCGTGCGCGTCGATCCCGGAAACATCGTGCAGCCCTCCGATCCGAAGGGTCTCGTCGTTCTCACCCAGCTGCAGCCGATCGCGGTCATCTTCACCTTGCCGTCCAGCGCAATTTCACAGGTGCGCAAGGCGCTCGTGTCGAAAGAGGCATCGGTCGATGCCTACGATGCGCAAAACAAGCAAAAGCTCGATCACGGCAGCCTGATGCTGATCGACAACCAGGTCGACAGCTCGACCGGCACGGTGCAGCTGAAAGCGTCCTTTCCCAACGCGAAGAAAAAGCTCTGGCCCGGTTCGTTCGTCAACATTCATCTCACCATCGCCATTCGCCATGACGCGCTGACGGTTCCGCTGACGGCGGTCCAGCAGGGCCCGAACGGCGCTTTTGTTTACGTTGTCGGACCGAATCGGGCTGTCAGCGCCCGCAACGTCACCGTGGGGCCATCGCGTGCCGGAGAAGTTCGCATCGATCAGGGCCTGTCGGTGAACGAGACAGTGGTCACCGCCGGCCAGTATCGCCTGAGCCCGGGAACAGCAGTCGATGCCGTTTCCGACGACAACAAAGACCAGGTCGACAACGCCAGCACTGCCAGCGCGGGGATGCTGCCATGAACATCTCTCAAGGTTTTATCCGCAAACCGGTCGCCACGGCTTTTCTTGCCATCGGGATCACGCTGATCGGCGTGGTCGCCTTTGGCCGCCTGCCGATCTCGGCCTTGCCGACGGTTGATACACCGACCATCCAGGTGACCGCGCAATTACCCGGTGCCGATCCGGGCACCATGGGCTCGTCGGTCGCCACCCCGCTGGAACGGCAATTCGGTCAGATCGCGGGGCTGACGGAAATGACGTCGAGCAGCGGACTCGGCAATACCCAGATCACCCTGCAGTTCGCACTCAACCGCAGCGCCGATGCGGCGGCGCAGGACGTGCAGACCGCGATCGATGCGGCGGCAGGCCAGTTGCCCAGGAATATGCCGTCCCCACCAACTTTCCATAAGGTCAATCCTGCCGATGTGCCGGTGCTTTTGATTGCCTTGATGTCGAATACCGAGCCCCTGACCAAGGTCGACGACTACGCCGACAGTATTTTGGCCCAGAAGCTGTCGCAGGTGCCGGGCGTTTCTCTCGTCACCATCGGTGGCATGCAGAAACCTTCCATCCGCGTGCAGGTCAATCCCGCCAAGCTTGCAGCGGCCGGTCTCGATCTCGAGCAATTGCGCGCGACGCTTGGCAATGTGACGGTCAACCAGCCCAAAGGCGTTCTCTACGGTCCGTCGCAGGCCTATACGCTGGCAGCCAACGACCAGGTGCTGACGGCGAGCAAATATGACGACCTGATCATTGCTTATCGCAACGGGGCGCCGGTGCGCCTGCGCGACGTCGGCAATGCCGTCACGGCCGCCGAGGATCTGACCTTGCACGGCTGGTATAACGACAAGCCGGCCATCATTCTCGCCATTCAGCGGCAGCCCGGGGCGAATGTGATCAGCACGGTGGACAACATCAAGAAGCTGCTGCCGCAGCTGATCTCGAGCCTGCCCTCCGACATCGAGGTTAAGATCGCCTCCGACCGCACGCAGACCATCCGCGCCAGCGTCGCCGATGTTCAGTTCACGCTCGTCATGACCATCGCCCTGGTGGTCGGCGTTATCTTCCTGTTCCTGCGCAATCTGTGCACTACCATCATTCCGGCCGTCTCGGTCCCGATCTCCCTGATTGGCACGTTCGGGGTGATGTACCTGTGCCATTATAGTCTCGACAATCTGTCGCTGATGGGCTTGTCGATCGCGGTCGGCTTCGTGGTCGACGACGCCATCGTGATGATCGAGAACATCTCCCGCCACATTGAGAAGGGCATGTCGCCACTGGATGCGGCATTAAAAGGCGCTGGCGAGATCGCCTTCACCATCATCTCGATCTCGGTCTCGCTGGTCGCGGTGTTCATTCCGCTGCTGCTGATGGGCGGAGTGATCGGCCGCATGTTCCAGGAATTTGCGGTCACGGTGTGCGTGGCCATCGCGGTCTCAGCGATTGTCTCGCTGACGTTGACCCCGATGATGTGTGCGCATCTGCTCTCACAGCACCACGGCGCGGAAGCTGGCGCGCCGTCGCGGCTGTTGGAACGCGGTTTTGTCGCCATCCAGTCCTGCTACGAGGCCGCGCTGGCCCTGGCGCTGCGCTTCAAGCCGGTGACGCTGTCGGTCTTGCTCGCGAGCATCACGGCCACCGGCCTGCTGTTCGTCGGCATACCGAAAGGATTTTTTCCCCAGCAGGACACCGGCATGATCGCCGGCATCACCGAGGCTGCCGCCGACGTGTCGCCGGCGCAGATGGCAGCCTTGCACCGCAGCGTCATCGATATCATTGCCAAGGATCCGTCCGTCGCCAATGCCACCGGCTATATCGGCCCGGGCGGTCCGACCGTGACCGAGAACAACGGCCGCCTGTTCGTGCTGCTCAAGCCACGCGGCGAGCGCCGGTTCAGCGCCGACCAGGTAATCCGGCAGCTCGATTCGAAGCTTGCGAAGCTCAAGGGAATCTCGGTCTTCATGCAGGCGACGCAGGACATCAACCTCGCAAGCCGCCTGTCGAAAACCCAATACCAATTCACGCTCACCGAGGTGAACCAGGACGAGCTCAATCTGTGGGCCAGCAAGTTGTTCGAAAAGCTGAAGGCCCTGCCGGAGCTGGCCGACGTGGCCACCGATCGGGCCAATGCCGCGCGCCAGCTAAAACTTCAGATCGACCGCGATGCCGCCTCGCGTCTCGGCATCGATCCTGCGGCCGTGGACAACACCTTGTACGATGCCTTCGGGCAGCGCCATGTCGCCCAGCTGTTCACGGCTCTCAACACCTATTACGTCATTCTGGAAGTTGATCCGTCATTCCAGCTCGGACCCTACGCCCTCAACCGCATTTACGTCCGTTCGGCGACCGGATCGATGGTGCCTCTGAGCCAGTTCTCCAGCATCGACTATGGCACGGCGCCGTTAGCGGTGAACCACCAGAGCCAGTTCCCGTCGGTGACGCTGAGTTTCAATCTGGCGCCGAGAGTAGCCGTAGGCACGGCGGTCGCGGCGGTCGAGAAGGCGACGAACGAGCTCAAGATGCCGGCATCGATTGCGGCAAGTTTCCAGGGCAATGCGCAGGCGTTCCAGTCAGCCCTTGCCAGTACGCCGATCCTGATCGTGGCGGCGATCGTCGCCGTCTACCTCATCCTCGGCATGCTCTACGAAAGCACGATCCATCCTGTCACCATTCTGTCCACGCTGCCCTCCGCGGGACTTGGAGCGCTGCTTGCGCTGTGGGTGTTCGGCTTTGGACTGGACGTAATTGGGCTGATCGGAATCATTCTGCTGATCGGCATCGTGAAGAAGAATGGCATCATGTTGATCGACTTTGCGCTGGAGGTGGAGCGCGACAGGGGACTTACGGCCGAACA
>JASHRR010000754.1 GCA_030037185.1 Xanthobacteraceae bacterium
CTTGCTAAACTGCGCCAACAAAGCTTTCTCCTCGGAAGGAGTCATGTTCTCGCGTTGGCGCCCGCCAATTGGCTTTGGTTTGAGTGCCTTGATCCCACCGTCGTCAAAGGCCATGTGGGCGCGGTTCACAGTGCTCAACGAAACGCCCATCACTTCCGCAATCTCGGGCTGCGTCATCCCGCTCTCGCGTAACAATACCATTTGGATACGCTCGCGCTGTGCCGCGGGGATTTCCACCGCAGTGCGGTTTTCAGTTCTCGAATTTGCTTTTTGGTGCACTTGACCATCCGTCCCCCCGAATCAGGATAGTCAAAAGGGAATCATATCGATCGCTCCACCGCTAGCAAAAAATTCCCATAATCTCCGATCAATCAGCTATGTAAGCGGGGCAGCAGGGGGCAAGAGCCCGAAACGCGTTTACGTTCAGACTGTGGACGGTTTGCGGCGGTGCATCTCGGGTATGTTCCGCTCCAGAGCAGCAACCGATGCGTTGATTTACTGCCCGACAATCGCGCACAGGCCCCTCGCTATCGAAGCCCGGCGAGCCTTCATGCTAATATTCGCCTGGGCGCGGTCGCCTGCCTGACGGCCGCGGTCGCCTCGGCGCTCCTTTCGCCTGCCGGCACGGGGCGTCGGAGTCCAAGAAACGTGCTGCACCGCGGATGAGGGCTCAGGTCCTGCCTACCGCGCACCGCCGTGCAACGCGTCCGATAAGCCAAAGTAACTAATGTTGCTCCCCGCAATTTTGCAGGAGAATTGACATCGCCCGCAAACGGCACCGAGGAGGATCGAGCGAGCTGGCGCACGACGACGCGCCGATCATCATCACACCACCGGAGGAGAAAGACCAATGAACACTGTCACTCTGCTCGTTGGGGTCATCCTGTATGGATCGACTCCCGGCGCCACCACCATGAGTTCAAAGACGAGCGTCTACCCCGACATCAACTCGTGCGCGACGGCGCTGCAACACGAAATGGAAGCGGACAACAAGCCGGGTGTATACTCAGTGAGCGGGACATGCACGCTTCTCAGGCCCAAGCGGTGATTGACGCCAAGACGCCTCCGCCGCAGCGATTGCCTTTTGTGGCAAGAAACGGGCCGCAAGGGCGAGCGCGGCGCCAAGGGCGGCCCCGACTCTCGGAGCGAGTGTGTGAAAGCCGAGATCGGCGCACTGCTGGGACTAAGCCGCACACACAATTCTTCGGTAGCCGTTGCGACGGCACCTTTCGGCCGCTGTGCGCCACGTTGGCGGCCGCTCTGCGACGGCGCCGGCAATGACGGCCCCGGCGGTCGGCGCTGGCTAAGAACCGAAGCCGGGACCGGCAGTCACGTTGCAGGTAGCTGCCGGCAAACGGACGATACGGCGCGGTGTTATATCCGGCCGCGTATAACTGGAGTTACGTAACCCCGCTTGACCGCTGTCATAGCGGCTGCCCGGCTCGCGGCTACCGTTACCACTGCCACACCTGAATAGCCACGTCTCGCAAGTTCTTCGGCGACGAGGGTGCGGAACTCGTAGGCATCGGGCGAGGCTTCCTCGATAACCACGCGCCATTCGATGCTAGTGGCGTTGCCGGAAAACGTTTTGACCTTCTCAACAGCGGTACAACCGAGATGGCCCCAATTGATGGCGTCGCGAATCTTGGTGCTGTCGAGCCCGACAAGGATGGAGTTGGTTTCGGCCATCAACGAACGACTGTAGTCAAGTTCGGCTTTGGTCATAGCCCGCCCCCTCTCGTCACGACGGGTATCAGGCGGCCCGACCTTTCCGGGGTGTGTATGACGGCATGGGAGGTCGGGCCACAAACCGCCCGTCTTGCGCCCATTCGTGGCCGTCCTCGGCAAGCGACGTTACGCGAACTAAAGTCGCCGTCCGGGCAACTGACGCTTTGAGTCGCCGTCGTGGGTTTTGAAGTTCACATTGCCTGGTCGAGCGGCTAAGATGTAAAAGAGCGACAGCAGCGCGATTAGAATCATCGCTGTTATGAATATGGTTAGGGGGTCCATTGCAGCACCTCTTTGTCGCTCTCTACGTAAGGTACGGCGACCTCAAAAAGCCCAGCGCATGCCCCGCCCCGCAGTAAAAGGAAACGTTTCATGCGCTGGAGAGGGAGCCATTAACGCGACGCCGCCGGACTGCGACGAGTGGACCGACGAGGTGTTGTAGCTGTGCTCGTGCTTGCCGTTTGGGGACACGCGTCCCAGTAACCAAACCGAGCGTCATGCTGAAGACCGGAATACTTGAAGCACTGATTTCCGTTCTTTATCGGCCCTCCATGGAGGGCGTCGGCTTGTGCTGTAGCCATCATGGCTCCAAACGCCGTCAGGGCCATTACCGTCATCATAAATTGGCGCATTGCTCTCTCCCTCTAAGTTCTGTGTGATACAACCACCTTAGGTTGTATTAATTTCACATCAATAAGCTATTTCTATGATATGACGATGTCAACACTACAATAATACACTAGGCGCTCATGAAAGTAGTAGCCCGCCGCGGCGGCCACGCCAGCAGACTGGCTCGCGCCTCGGCTCGACGTGCTCTTTCTCATGCTGGCGCAGGTTCGCCGCCGGCCGGCGCTCGGGCAGAACAGCCCGGATCTTGCTGCTCGAGGCGAGCAGCCACGCGGTCGACTTCGGCTATAGCGCGGCGGAACGCTGTCTCTTCTTCCTCCGTGCGGGACGGCGGGCGGCAGTCGGAACAAGGCTGTAGGGTCTGCCCTTGCACGGCTCTCCCGCCAAAAAATGGCTCGCGCAGGTATCCTGGCGATCTATTCTGACAGCGTTTTCACAGAGCTGTCGGCCTCTGAGCATAGGACCGACATCCCCGAAGGAGGACGTCAGGTATGCGCTAGTCCCCGGCCGCTAGGCGGCTCAAAACTGGATCGCTGCTTTGGCGGGCGCCCGTGAATTTCATGGTGATTATGAGACAAGTCGTTGCAAGCTGGTTTACTATGGAACTGCCTGGCGCCAACTATCTCTATGCCTTGGCTCGTCATCCGGCCGCCGATGGTCTCGGAAAATACCAGTACAGCGCAGAGAAGCCAACGAAGGTGACCGAGACCGTATTGGGACGGACCATGTTGATGGTGACGGCAGTTTCATCGAAAATACAAGGCGAGCGGGGTCAAGCAGCCCTTGCTCGCGGATAGTACGCCGAACAGATCCTTGCGCTCAACCGCGAGCAACCGGACCTCACACTGGATGAGATCGCCTTGGCACTGCACAAGCGGAGAATTTCTGGAAGCCGCAGCGCGCTCCCGATTTTTCGCTCGTCACGGCATTACTGAAAAAAAAGCCTGCGCGCCGCAGAGCGAAACCGGGACGACGTGGCGCGGAATCGCCGGCGCCGGACCTCCAATGGCGAAGTGCTCGCCGCGTGGCATCGGTTCGCTCGGGCAGGGACATGCTGTAAGGTGCACGAGCACCGACATGATTCATGGCCCGACCTGGCTCATGTACTTAGGTCGCGATCCCTGCGGCAACAGGTCTCACATCATCGAATCGACAAACGCCAGTCTCTGATAGCCGACGAGTCGCCACGTCGCTGACCTCGGACGGCTCAGGAGCTGAACCGTGATGTGTGACGCGCGTTTTGGCGTGACCGGCTCCCGGTTGGCTTTGTCATAAAGGTAGGTTTCGACCGAGCGATCGCGCGACGGAGGAGGCTCAAAACGATGAAGAGGGCGGATACCATGTTGCATGCAGGCCTGCGTGACGGCCGCACGGTTCGGAAGAACCGGCTGAGCGTGCCAGCCTCGGTCGGTTCAGCGCCACCGCGTTAACGCATACACTTGAGCTTGGCCCCGCTTCAAGCGACCGCGGACTTTGTCTCGGCATGCTTGCTCGCGGCATGACGGCGGCGCCAGCTGCCCCCCCCCCGCGCCCATACGTCGAGGATATGTTGACGACACCGCGACCTCGCGGCTCCATCACGCGAGCTCGTTCTTTCATGCTGGCGGCGCCAGGACGAACGGAATGGCTGTCGCGGTCGAGCAAAGGGACGCCCGCTATCCCACCTTTGCTGAACTGACGCTACTCCGGTCACGAGGAAGGAACATTTCTGCATAGACGATCTTTGACTTAGACCGGACGGGCCTGATGCACGATGAGTATTTGCGGCCGACGCCTCGTTCCTATGGAGCCATCGATGGATTGTTCGGATCCGCCAAGTCATGCTGACAGGGAACCGGCGCGCCTGAATCCGGGGTCGTGGGCGCTCTCGTGGCAACCGGGACGACCGTTATGTGCCTT
Organism: Xanthobacteraceae bacterium; assembly: GCA_030037185.1. The sequence continues at coordinate 4,255 of JASHRR010000754.1, forward strand.
GGCCCCACGAAGCGAGGTGAGAGTATGGGCGGGTAAAGCTTTTCGACCTATGCCGATGAGTCTGCGGTTAGAGAGTTTTTGGCTAAGTCCCCAAATTATGAGCTAGAAATTCACATCGCCGGCGGATTCTCCACGGCAACTGCGGCCAACCAGCAAAAGCGATCTGATGCTTCGATCCCTGCAGAGGGTGCTGACAGGGAGGCTTGAGAGGGCAATGTCGAGCATGACCAAGAGGAAGGTCCACATTAAGCCTTACAGGGGGCCAGTTGGTGGATGGGGATCCGTGAAAGATGTCACGAAAATCTTGCTGCGCCAAGCCATCGCCCTAAAGGGCTTCCTCGCGCTTTGGCATCAGAACAAGCCTCGAGGCTTTGCTTGTGTCAGCTGCTCTTATGGTCGTCCTCCGCACCTCGGTACATTCGAGTTTTGCGAAAACGGCGCGAAAGCTACGGCGTGGGAAATAACGAATAAACGATGTCGGCCATCGTTCTTTGCTGAGCACACCGTAACCGAGCTCGAAGGCTGGTCCGATCTCGAGTTGGAGGAAGTTGGCAGATTGACGGAGCCGATGCAGTGGGATCCGGTAAGCGACAAGTACGTGCAAATCCCCTGGGCCGAAGCCTTTGCCGCCATTGGCGCCGAGTTGAAGACCCTCGCCCCGAAGTCAGTTGTTTTCTATT
>JASHRR010000755.1 GCA_030037185.1 Xanthobacteraceae bacterium
TCGGCCATTTCATGATGGCGTTCGAGCCGCTGCTGCTGTTCGCGCTTTTGCTCCTCATTCTCGGCAATGGTGCCTTCAAGCCCAACATCTCGAGCCAGGTCGGTGGCCTCTACCTGTCCGGCGATCCGCGGCGCGACCGCGCCTATTCGATCTTTTACGTGGGCATCAATATCGGGGCGGCTGTGGCGCCGCTTGTCTGCGGCACGCTTGGCGAGCTCGCCGGCTGGCACTATGGCTTCGGTGCCGCCGGCGTCGGCATGCTGATCGGGCTCGCGACCTATCTTGCCGGTTCGCCGCATCTGCCGGCCGACCGGCTTCCGATCAGGGAGGCTGCGGCCGATCATAAGCCGCTTGATCGCGATGAACGGCGCGCCATTATCGCGCTCCTCATCCTATTCCTTCCCACCAGCCTGTTCTGGGCAGCCTATGAACAACAGGGCAATACGATCACGCTTTGGGCCAGAAACGACATCGACCGCACAATCAATCTGTTTTTCTTTACCGCGGAGATCCCGACCACGTGGTTCCAGTCCTTCAACCCGTTCATGATCTTTGCGTTCACTCCGCTCGTGCTCTCGTTGTGGTCATGGCAAGCGCGACGTGGCCGCGAACCCTCGACGGTAGCCAAGATGGCCCTCGGTTGCACCGGTTGCGGTGCCGCATACCTGATCCTGGCGGGCGCGGCGTTCTTTGCGGGCACCGAGAAGGCAAGCTGGCTGTGGCTGTTTGCCTTCTTCGTCGTTATCACGACGGCCGAGCTTTACTTGTCGCCGCTCGGATTGTCGCTTGTATCCAAGGTAGCGCCCGCAGGGTATCTTTCGATGATGATGGGCGTGTGGCTGGCGACGGACTTCATCGGCGGTATCCTGGCCGGTTATCTCGGCAGCTTTTGGCAAAGGATGACAAAGCCGACCTTTTTTCTGATGATTGCCGCCGTCGCAATCGCGGCCGGCGCCGTCATCTTCGCCTTTGATCGGCCGCTCCGCGCGGCGCTGAGGCACCGGGCCTGAGCAGGGTGGGCGAAGGCGGCCCGCGGCAGAACTGTCATGGCCTCGCCATGCGTCCCGGGCGCCGTCGATCTTTCCGATCAGATTGACACCTGACGATGTCACGCGAGGACGTATGGATTTACGATTGCCGGATCGCCTTCGATATAGATCCTCAAGCTTTGGCGTAGACGTCTTCGGTGGATTTGAGGCGTAGTTGTTGAAGATTTTCGGGCATTTCGTCGAATAGATTTTCTTTAGGTTAGGGCTCAGCTCGGGAGAATAAGCTGCAAGAAGATTGTCCGTGATATTGTCGGGAACTGCGAGGTCGCTGCTGTGATAGTGTCCGCGCTTCACCGTCCTCAGCCGCAGGCCTTGCGTTTGTTCATGACGCTCAGCTCGCCCGCTTTCCGAGAGTAGCGGCCGCGGATGGCGCCCTCTCGGCGTTGAGCCGGGCCTGGTGGTCACCATATGGGAGAAGCTTCTGGGCCGCGATGTCCGTCGAGCTAGTCCGGCCGAGTGGGTGCGCGCATCTGGGCATCATGGATTTACTCGGCATTATGATACCGTCACCCCGTTACAACCCACGCGCGTCGAGGCCTCATCCCACGATGGCCCAATCGGATGAATGGGCAAGCATGGACCGCGGCAACACGGAGCAAGGGCGATACGCCACGACGACCGCGCCGGGCAACCTTGGCCGGGGCTACGGGCGAGCTTTCAGGATGGGAGGGCGCAGGCGGTGTTGAGGGGCCTTGCCGGGCCGGCTACGCCCCCGGGCAGGCTGTGGTTTCTTTCGCCCACTGGCCGGCTCATTGTCTGGCGGCATTGGTTTTTCCAAGCATTTGAACCGTGGCAGGGAAGGCCTCGGGCGCTCTCTACGCTCGGCCTCACGCACGCGGCCGAGCACAAATCGTGCGGCGTCCTCAAAAGTCATCCTGCGGCCCATAATTTCACCCTCTGATGAACGTGGACAATTCCGGCGATGTCCGCCATGACCTCGGCGTGGTTGCTTCCATCATGGCCGGCGTCCCAGCTTCCTAAGGGCAACGAGCAGCGTCGAAAGAAAGACCAACGACACAATAGCGCAGGGCAACAACTGCTCAGGCTTAGATCGCAGCCGAACCCGCGTCGCTCCGTGAGGGCTTTTACTTGTTCGGTCCCGCACGCGCGGTGCACCGAGGTCGACGCACATCGCCAGCTGTAAAATCGAGGTATTTCATCACGCCAAGCGCATCGCCGCCCATCCCGTCGGGTGCTGGTGGGTCAGATCCACTCCTGCCGACCCACCCCGATCGCACCGCCACGCACCCGCACCGACAGCGGTCTTCCTTCGAAGCACAAAGGCACACGCCGTGTAGCCCCACCAAACTAAGTCGTTTCGACGCGCACCTGAATGCCCCTGATATCGGTGCTGCGTTCCAGCAGGTGGGCGCGAAGCTGTGTCGTGCGCTGACCACGCGCTCAGGCAGGTGTTTGAGCCTTGGCTTGGCCAATTCGATTTTCGGCTTGACCTGACACTTGACTCACGACGTGGGGCTCCAGGACGGTCGCTGCTGGGCAGGTCAGGCGCCAACTCAGGCCCGAGGACGCATAGTCGAGGTCGACAGTACCATCCACGCTGCGCTCCGCCATCGTATCCATCACTATGGTGCCGAACCCACGCCTGCTCGGCGCAGATACAAGCGGCCCACCGCGCTCGGTCCAGCTCATGGTAAGGGTATTCCCGTCGGTCCCCCAGCGGATATCCACATGACCTGCATTGGTGCAGAGCGCCCCATATTTTCCGGCGTTGGTTGCGAGTTCGTGCAGCGCGAGCCCGATTGCCTGCGCGCAAGCCGCATTCAGGTGCAGCTTGGGGCCGTGCACGGCAATTCGCGAGCCGATCAGGTCGGTGAAATGGGCGAGCTGGGCATGAACCAGGTCCTCGATCTCGACCCCTTTCCATTCGTTGCGGACGAGCAGGTCCTGATTAGCCGAAAGCGCCTGGATGCGCTCCGAGAAGCGCTCGACGAAATCTTTCGGATTTTTGGCGGCGGTGTGGTGAGCTATTGAGTCCACGACGCAGAGCATGTTCTTGGCGCGATGATTAACTTCGCGCATAAGGAGGTACTCTTTTTCCTCACGCTCCTTGCGTTCGGTAATATCCGCAAGGGTACCAACATAGCTCACGGCCCGTCGCCCGGGCCCGTCGCCCTCGAAATAGGCAAGCCCGTTAGACTCCACCCAGCGAACCTCCCCGTTTCCCCGCCGCAGGCGGAACTCGGTCGCAGCACGCCTCGGATCGACGGGATCGAGCGCCGCCTCGAGGTTCGCCTGAACCCTTTTTAGGTCGTCCGGATGCACTAGCTTCGTGATCTCTTCGATACCGGCCTCATTTTTGCTGAACGGAAAATCGAAAATCTCCTGACACCGCTTATCCCCCGAGAAAACGCGGTGGAGCGGATCATACTGGTACGAACCGAGCTGGGCTGCGTCGAGGGCAAGCTGGAGGCGATCTTTGCTCGCCTGCAGGGCCTGCTCCGCCTGCTTGCGTGCGTTGATATCCAGGATCACGGCTGTGTCGCGCAATGGCCGGCCAGACTCGTCGCGAATGATGTTGGCCGTCACCCGCGCCCAAACCGCGTTTCCATCTTTGCGAATGTAGCGCTTTTCCACGTCGAAAACGGCTAACTCTCCTGCGACCATGCGTCGAAGCAACTCGCGGTCGCGGTTGCGGTCGTCCGGATGGGTGATGTCGAATACGGTCCGCGCACGCAATTCCGCCTCGCTGTAGCCCACGAACTCGCACATCGCGGCGTTGGCGCGGAGGAAATGCCCACTCTTGGGCTCGACTTCTATCTTGCCGACGCTGCTGACCTCGAACATGGCACGGAATATCGTCTCGCTCTCGCTCAGCAAATCATCTGACGCCTGTCGTCTGGCGGCGGTCCGTCGAAGCTCCGCCATTAGCGTGTCGACCTCTGCAACAGGAGTTCCACCCGGCGGCATCGGTCCGCCCTCTCCCAAAGCGATTGCAGCGCGCGCCGCGCGGCCGACCGACTGCGCGATAATCCGGCCTAGCGACAAGGCCAAGGCGACCACCAGCGCAATTGCCAGCAATGCCGTAACACCGAGGGTCTTCCACTGCGCCCGAACCGGAGCCTCGAGCAGAGCCTTGGGTGCCCACACGGCGGTTTCCCAGCCCGTCAGTCTCGACCACGCGTATGCCTCCAACGATGGTCGCTCTTCGGAGTCGACAAAATCGAATATGCCGCTCGGTCCGGCGCGATGCCACTGCGACGGCGGCAGCTCTTTTCCAATGAACGCCTTCTGCTGTTCAGACCGGGCGATGATACGGTGCGCAGCGTCGGACACCCTCGCCTGCCAACCCGCCGGCAGCTCATTTGCGGCGACCAGGCCTGCGAGGGCATGCTGACTGGGCGACCTGACGAGGACATAACGGTTCTCGCCGTCAAGCTGTACGGGCACAATGATGGCGTAGACAAATTGCTCGACCGCCGGGTCGATGAAAAGACCGGTTACTTGCAGCTTACCTGTCGTGAGAGCCGCCCCTGTGGGTTCCGGAACACGTACCTTTGGCAAGGGTTTGCCGAAGGGCACCCAGGTGTTGACGAGCTGCTGCATCTCGCGATCGACGAGCGCGATATTGCCGCTTTGGCGCAAGGCCAGCGAGGCCTCGGCCTGGCGCTGGAACTCGGCGAAATCGCCTCGGCGCAGCGACGGCGAGGCAGCCAACGCCTGCAGTCTTTCGATCTCACCGATAATCTCACGGTCAACATTCGCCGATAAAGCACCTGCCTCAATCGTCAGGTCCTCCCGAACCTGGCGGAGCTGCGCCTCGGCGATGCGAAATCCCGCATACGCGCCAAACAGCAAGAGCGGCGCAACAACCGCGCTCCCGAGCATGACGAGCAGTTGCCACAATGGTCGCCGCTTCCGGAACACAGGAATCGTTCCGATCCGCAACATTGTCCCGCCGGCGACAAAGAGCAGGCCGACAGCGCTCGGCAGTGGGGGTGAGTTGACCGACACCGAGCCGTAGAGCGTGTCCACGCCGGTCAGGTAACCGAGCAGGGCGAACACCACAACAATGCCGACGGCGCCCGCGAGTATGGTCGCGGCTAATCGATACCGCTCGAAACGGCTGAAAGCGAGTGAAGCGCCCGCAGCCCCGAATGCCGCCGTCGCCGCGCTTGCGATCTGGAATGCAGCAGGTCCCAGTCCTGGCGCGATAGCCCACCGCGCCAGCCAGCGGTCGATGATGCCAAGCTGGATGTCGAATAATATGACCAATGCGACCAAGCCAAGGCCGAGCGCAGCCGCGCCGGCAATGGCGAGACCGACAGAAAAGGCAATACGCTGGTCCTTGCCGGGGTGCACCACAGCGAGGCCAAGCGCCGCTAGGCACAGGGCTCCTGACGGTCGCATGGTGGGCAAGCCGGAGCCCCAGCCCGACAGCAACGGCGACCCGATCAAGAGGCCAATGAACGCAGCGGCGGCAATCGCCACCGCAGCAAAGCCAGCTACTTCGCCTGCGTCCTGCCTCTTCTTCAGGCTGCCGACCTGGCCAGCAAACGGCTCCATAGCGATCAAAACAGCAAAAGTGGCGACTGCCGACCGGCGGTCGAACCTGTGGCGATAGTTTCAACATAAGTAGCTGGGTGAACGGGGCTATTCCTTTGAAAAGATTTTTCCGTGACGGAACGTCCGGGATCGATGGCGAGTTTTCCTACCTCGCCACTTCAGCCCTGGAAGGCAGGTTCAAATGCATCCGACGCCGCGCGCCGGGAACGCTTGCCACGCGTAACCTTTGCGACCTTTGATCGCGTCGAGACGGTTATCAAACCGGCGAGAAAGGCGCATCGCCGTCCCATCCCATACTCGAGACTGCGGCTTTTTCCGTGCAGGTTGCCATCCACGTGGTAGAACCGGGAAAGGCAAGTCTGCCTTGTCCCGAGTTCGATCGGTTCGCCGCCCCCAACATTGAGCTTGTTTGCGCCAGTGCCGACGAAAGTGCCAGCGGCACGCACCTTCGCGCTGTTGCCCCCATTCCGCTGAAAAGCCCGATAGGACAAATCGCGCCTTTAGCTGGGCCGGCTCAATTGAATCAATGAGCGCGGGCATCCGGGACCGCTCCCTGTACCTCGGCTTGTATGAGGCAAGAGAGGTGCCCGCACCAGGCGAGAGGCGAAAGCCTCCCACTTCAGTGGGGGGATGTTACTCCATCGTACTCGGCGCGGATTTTGCTGGGCAGACCAAACGCCAAGTAACGCCCGAGCGAGGGCACATAATCAAGGTCGACCTCACCGTCCAAGCTCTGCTTGGCCATTGTTTCGATCACTGTGGTGCCGAATGCGCGCCGCTCCGGCGCAGAGACGGGCGGCCCGTCGCGCCCGGTCCAGCTCATCGTGAGGACGTCGCCAACGGCCCCCCAATCGGTAGGAAGCGCCCTGTATTTGCCGGCATTGGTCGCAAGCTCGTGCAGTGCAAGACCGATCACTTGGGCGGGCGGCCGTATTCAGAACGCAGCTTTGGGCCGTCGACATCGATCCGAGAACCAACAAGATCCGCAAAGTGCGCGAGCTGAGCCCGCACCAAATTCGACATCGACTCCCTGCCCCGTTCCGGTTCAGCGGGTCCTGCCAAAGTCTTCGGGCGAGCCGCGGTATGGCGGGCGATTGCTTGCACAAGGCTGAGCATGTTCTTGGCGCGACTCACGCCAGGTTTGCAGCGCTGTCTCGCTGCTTTAAACATCGCAGTTCACGGCCAGCCCAGGGCATATCACGTGCCGCCTCAGCCAAAATGGCCGAGCCAGTTGGGGGCTGGCGCTCAGTTCGCCGTCTGTAGCCTTCAAATTCGCCGGCAGTGCTCCATCGGGCGTCCGACGGCGGCTTGCCCCTTTTTCCCACTCCCAGGCCTCGACAACATCAGGGGGCAGTTCTGTCCAACGTCGTCGGGTCGGTCCCGTTCAGGGAGCTTCAAGCGCCCGGGCCGCGCATGACGCAAGAGCGATCTCGTCGCAGCCCTCGGGCTTGAGCCGCTTTTTCAAGATCCATTGTCGGAATGACTCTCTTCAACAATCAACGCTCGGCCTCCCTGCAAGACAAGGCAAGACGGTCGCCATGCGTGAGCGCGTTCCGGTATCGGGAAAGCAATTTCGCGGGCAACATGGCTGAGGCGGCGTTGGTCACCAGCCGATGCATCATTGCCGCTGCATGATCAACGTGATAGGCCGACAGGGCTGGCTTCTCGACGAACGACAGCGTTCGGTAGCGTGGGTACTTGCATTCGAACGCGCGCTGCAGAGCGAGCCTGCGCTCCGGGGTGCTGGTATTAGAAATTTCTCATTAACCAGCTGCGCGCCGAAGTACTCGAACGGGCGGCGGCTTCGGCTAACGGAATGGTCCGCAGCAAGCAACATCCGCCCTTTCGTGTCGCGATGAGCCAACTCAGGACGTTCCGTGCGATTCGCGCTGATCTCAACGAGACGTGTTCACCATTTGGCCAATTCGGCCAGCCTGCTAAAATCGCACTATTTTGCGGAGGTATGCCAGAGGCGCCGCGGCTCAAGCGGGGAGGAAAACGATGATGACCAAGCAGCAACGGATCGACTGTGGAATGAGCTATCGCACGGCCATGGCGGCCACGTTTATCCTCTCGAGCTGCGCCCCGACGCTGGCGCAGACGCCGGCTGGCATTCCCGGCGTGCTTGCGGCCGGCACCGCGGTGGAGCTCGTCCAGGAGGGCTTCACCTTCACAGAAGGGCCAGTCGGTGTGGCTGACGGCGGCTTGTTGTTCTCCGATATTCGCGCCAACCGGGTCTACTCCCTCGACCCAGCCGGCAAGATCTCCGTAGTGCGCGAAGCGACCAACGGCGCGAATGGCCTCGCGCTTGCCAGCAGCGGCGAACTCGTGTTCGCGGAAGGCGAGGGCAAACGGATCAGCAAGCGGAGCAAGGATGGCACCGTTACAACGCTCACCGAAGGCATGCCCGGGATGCCGTTAATGGCGCCAAACGATCTGATCGTGGATGCCCGGGGCGGCGTTTATTTTACCGACCCCGGCCCGTTTCCGCCGGTACCTGGCCGCCAGGCCTTCGTCTATTATCTGCCGGCTGGCACCAAAGTCCCGGTGATCATCGACAGTCAAAATCCTCTGCCGAATGGGCTTGTCCTGACGAACAACGGCCAGACGCTCATTGTCAACAATACGCTCGGCACCGTCTTGTGGGCCTTCGACGTCAAGCCTGACGGCACGGCTGCCAACAAGCGCGAATTCGCGAGCTTGCGCGGCACCCCCGGGGGCAGGCCAAGCGGCGCCGACGGCATCGCGATCGATCGCGACGACCGGGTCTACGTCACCAGCGTAGTGGGCATTCAGGTGTTCGACGCCAAGGGAGCATACCTGGGAACCATCGCTGTGCCCCGCCAGCCAGCTAATGTTGCCTTTGCGGGGCCCGGCAAACAGACGCTTTACATAACGGCGCGCGAGGGCCTTTACCGCGTCAACATGCTATCTACGGGACCGGACCGTCTCGGCAAGTGAACGAGGCGTGTTGCGGACGCGGTTCGCTCACCATTGGGCGACACGGGATCGACGCGATCAGCGGCTATG
>JASHRR010000006.1 GCA_030037185.1 Xanthobacteraceae bacterium
TATTGGCGCGTCTGCGTGAAGCGCAATTGCGAGACAAGACAGCGGCGGGAGCGCTACCGGCCGCATCTCGCTGCGGGCTAACCACGGGCTTCGATATGTCCTTCCGCTCCGGCAGGACGATCCCATGGCTGTATCCGAACTGGCCGCACATTGGCGCAACCGCGTGGTTTATTTTTGCGGCTCTGCGGATCAATCCGTACTACGTCGTTGACGGTGTCGCGACGGCTCGCTGATTGGCCGGATTCTTATTAATCTCGACAGCTTGCGCTTCAGCTCGCGATGGATGGCTGCCCGGTCAGGCCGATATCGCGGCCCTTTGCTTCGTGCTTGGTCGCGGACATTGGTCAAACGGCCCAAGTGACCGCCCCCGGGCATCTTGTGCGAGCCACGCCTCTCGGCGCGGCCGTCCCGTTTGGGAGGCGACTCGGAATCCGCGCGATTTAACTTCGAGCTTTGTGTGACGGCGCTTTGATCCGGCCAGTTGCCGAGCCGGACCGCTCGTCAGCTGACCCACCTTTCGGTGGATTTCCTGACGGGTCATCCGTGCCTTTTGGGGACACCGAAGAAATCCGCCCTATTCCTCATCAGCGAGCATCATGCGCGATTTGCCGCAGCCTCTGCGGCGTGGGTGTTTTGGACATGTGCCAAGCATCCCGGAGGAACGTGAACCAATACCACATCAGCAAAATGGGTACCGCAAAGTCATAGAGCGCGTCGATGCCAGGGATTGGCTCCATCGGGATGGCGAGAGCGCCGGCCGCCGCCGTCGCCCCGACCCGGTAGGTCAAGGCAGTGAGCAGGCGTTTGAGCGGGTTGCTGTCCGGCATCTTCGAAACGACCACGACAAGGGTGACGAGCAGTCCCACCATCACGGCAACGAAGACGAGGAGGTCACGGATAATTTCGGCGATTGTCGAGAGTACTTCCATTGACGTTAGCCCCGAGGTCTGTCGGCAGTGTTTAGCATGGGAAATATGAATTGATTGGACTTTGTTTTAGGGTGCCCGCGACCCGTTGCGGCATTTAGCCCAACAAGCATTCGCCGTGATGGGTTGATTGCGGGCCTGCAGCCGAGGGTGTGTTGGATCGGCGCCGCAACCGCACCGGATCACGCTTGCTGCAGCGCGGCGCCGCCGTTTGAGCGTCCAACCGACGCCAGGCTGGCGCCCAACCGATCTTCGCGGCACGCAGGGCTATCGGCCCGCAGCGGGATCGATGCCGCAAGGAGGTGCACCGGCCGCCGTGCCGGGGCTATAGCGAAGTGGTTGACGCTCGAAATACTTGGATCGTGTTTCATAGTGCACCCTTGTTTATGAGGCTTGGTCGAAGAGGTCGGGTTGTGAGAAATTGTGCTCGAGGCGCGAGCCTTTCGCGCTTCCGCGCCTGACAGGGATGATCTCGCCGTGATTGACACGCTGCACGGTCTGCCCGCAAACGCCCGGCCGGCGCATAGCCTGATATATGGTGAGATATCCTTCGGGCGCTTGTTCGCGCGAATGGGCGGTGAGGCTAATGCGCGAGCGCCGGGGGCGAGCTGGTCTCCGGCGAATGATGCCGTCGAGTCAGCGATGAATCGCTAGCCGAGTGTCGCTGCTGTCTGTTTGATGGTCAGCCTGTCACCTCTGGGAAGACGGCTGGCGGCTCGCGGCGAGCGATGTCCCAATGCGACCTGCCGACGTCGTTGGCGGTGAAGCGATGACGGTGAGCGGTGCTGGGTTGCTGGGATCGAGGCGCTGGCGTGGCCGAAGGCGGTGATGGCTTGCGCTAGACGCCTCAAGCTGAGGAATGTGCGCAAGACAACGCAATAGGGCCGAGGTGGTCCGCTTAGTTCAGCCCGGAACCCGCCTGATGATCTACCGGGCCGGTCGACAACCGCGTCTGGGCATCGGTGGGCCATTTCCTCCGGGTCGCACAAGGTGCGCACGCGCGCGCGTCGGTTCCCGGCCGCGGAAATCTGCGGGACCTACGGCGTGCCGCGCCTTCGAGGCGTGCACCTCCGACCCCTGCCGTGTGATAAGCTGCCGTGGGATCCGATGCCGGATGACAGGTGATGAATCCAAGCGGAGAGCAGCTATCGGGCGGGCGGCGGAGGTCGTGGCACCTTCATCGTCCATTCGAACTGATCGAGGTTACACCGTGGCCCGAGTCAATGATCTCGGCCAAAGCCTGACCACGACGTTGGTGGTGGTCGTCGAGATGACGTGGCCGGCGGGCGGCGCTGTTCCCGGCGTTGAGCGCGGCCGTTCACGTCGGGCGAGCCGCTTCGTGCGAGCGGCTCTTTCCGAGTGGGCAATGCCGACGGAATCAATGCCACGTTACTGCCAACTTCTCCATCGCGCGGACCGTTATGGCTATGCCTGGCGGCCCGCACTTCCTCCCTGGCCGAAGCCGGGGTCTTTAAGCGCGGGAGGCTCGGATGATGCGGATTTTTCGATGCGTGCTGACGTTAGCAACCCTACTCGCACTCCAAATTCCACTCGCTCGCGCTGCCGAGCAGACCGACCTGCTACTTGTATTGGCCATGGACGTGTCACGCAGCATGGATCAGGGGAAGTTTTTGTTACAGCGGCAAGGTTATGCTGCGGCTATTTCCAACCCCCAGGTCCTCGATGCGATCAAATCTGGTCCCCACCAGAAGATCGCATTGTGTTTCATCGATTGGTCTGGCCCGTTCGAGCAAAAGCTCGTGATCGACTGGACGGTCATTGACAGCTCTGCTGCCGCGTCACGCTTCGGCGATCTGGTCTCCCAAGCGCGACGGTCGTTCTACAACAGCACCTCGATCGGTGCCGCAATCAATTTTGCGACCGCTCAGCTCGCCAGAGCGCCGTTCGAGGCCGAACGCCGAGCCATTGACGTGTCGGGCGACGGCACCAACAATGCTGGTCCTGACGTGCAATTTTTGCGTGATCAGGCAGTTGCCAAAGGCATCATCATCAACGGCCTCGTGATTCTGACTGACATCGAATCAGCGCCAAATCCGCGGCACACTAATCCAGCGGGAGGCATCGAGAAATACTACCGTGACAACGTCATCGGTGGCGCCGGGTCCTTCGCAATGGCAGCAGAGGACTACAATTCGTTCGGACGCTCGATGGTCAAGAAGCTCATTGCCGAGATCGCCATGAGACCAGAGCGACAGCGCTCGATGTCGGCCGTGAATGTGCAGCCGCGAACGACCTCTAGCTCGCCATCGAGGCGGTGAATGTGGAACGCACAGGGACCGGTACGACAAGCGATGCTGAGAAATAGCTGCTTGGAAGGCGGCTGCGCAAGACCCAGCCAGTGATGCCGCCAAGCGCAAACGCCATGGCCGGCACCGGCCCGGGCCAAGAGCAGGAGCGGCTGCAGATGGGCGACATCCTGCACCGAGGCCGAAGATGCGGCCATGCGGTAGCTGCCATGGCAGGCCATTCGGGGTGGTGCCGGCGGCTCGGCGACATCGGCATGCTGGTGTGTTGCAGTGCCTGGCGGCTCACGATGGCTGTGCCGAGAGCACTGCGAGCCTGGCCGCCGACACCGGCAACGGTCACGCGGGGGCCATCATTTGTTCCAGGCTGATCGCTTGCCGAGCATGGTTGCGCCGGAAGCTCCCGATGGCGACTGCCGGCACAAGCCGGCAGAAGAAATCGGCAGCCGGCGAAGCCGGCCTCTATTGACTCAACGAGCACCCATTTTCGTTTGGAACGGGGGCCAGAACTCCTGGCCCCCTCCGC
>JASHRR010000756.1 GCA_030037185.1 Xanthobacteraceae bacterium
GCGCCGCAGGCATTTTCCACCGCAGCGCCGTTTTCAGTTTCCGGATTTCCTTTTTGGTGCACTTGACCATCCGTCCTCCCGAATCAGATAGCCAAAAGCGGATCATATCGCGATCGAGCGCGCCACAGAAAAACACCGAAAACTCCAACGATTCCAGCAATTCAGAGCGATTCAAGTAGCTATGGAAGCGGTATCACGGATGACGGATTCCTGTTGTAATTGCTCGCCATCGGCGCCGCGCGTGCCTTGGGAAGTCGTCCTGCCTCAAGCGGGACGCCAGGATGCCGACGTTGAAAATTAACGGCGACGACAAGAGCTTCGACGCACCCGACGATGTGCCGCTGCTGCCCGATGCTGCGCCCGGTCGCGGTTCATATTATCTGGCTTCGCCTCCAGCTGCCGCGCGCGCCAAAGGACCCGCACTTAACGTCGCGCAGTTTGCAGCGACTCCGAGATCGAAGCCGCGATCAGCCGGGTTACGAAGGAGAACGGAGCCGGTCTCGATGTCATGCCGGACGGCTTCCCACGGCGGGTGCTGACAGCTTGGCTTTGGCCCCGATTTCGCCGCGCACCGTCTAACGATGGCGGCTGTGGCGGGAGGGCCATAACAGTCACGCGGCCCCGCCCGACACAGCGCATACGGTGCTGGTTCCCAACAAGGAGGTCCGTAATCATGGACATGGGTCGCACAACAGTAACTCTCCATGTTCGTCGCGATATGGAGCGATAACGCAATCTTGGCGTGAACGGCTCCCTGTTAGGGAGGCTCATCGGTCGATCGTCACGAATTCTCGAACAAGGCGGTCGAGAGATAGCGCTCCGCGCCCGACGGCAGCACCGCCACGATGCATTTGCCCCATCTGGTCACGCGCGCCGATCCAGAGCGCGGCGGCGACCGCGTCGCCGGATGAGATGCAAGCGCGCGGGCAGTATCGAACGCCGCTTTGATTGCCGACGGTCAAGATTTCGTCGAGCACGCTGCGGTCGAGCAGGTCGGGAATGAAGCCCCGCGCCAATCCCCTGGATCTTGTACGGCCCGGGCTGGCCGCCGGACAGAACGGCGCTGTCCTCCGGCTCGGCAGCGACCACGCGCCGCGATGGCCGACGCGGCTTGAGTCAGACTCACGCGATGTCACGTGCGAGTTCCGGTTTTGCCCATGCAGCCAGACTCCGCAGCTCTAGGGGGCGGGAGCGGATGCCGTTGTCCACTCCAGATCCATTGTGTTCACGGCCGTGACGCAGGAACAGTACAGCGTTGCAGCTATCTACGCAGGAGCCAGCTGCCCTCTCAGTCGCCTGAGCCCAAGACTGTCTCCAGTGAGCAATAACGAATCGTCATTCGAGATTGCAAGGATCCAGGAGAGATCAAGTCGCTAATAAGGAACGCACGATACTTGATGTTGGCGGCGCCCGAGACGACGCCAGCAGCTGCGGTGCTTGTTTGCCGACACGAGTCCGCCGTTTCGGCTTGCCACCCTGGCGCCACGCGATAAGGCGATGCAGAAGCAATCGGCCGGCTGCGTGCGGCACGCTTGCTCGGCGATCTGCTTGAATTCGGAGAAGCCGATCGAGGCGGACGGCATCTGCTTTGGCAATCCGCAGGTAGCTTCGCGCCAAATTCGGCCATTTCTCCGGCGTGCGCGCACTCGGCTCCATCAGGTGCGCGATCGCGAGACGCGCTCGTAAAGTCGCCCGATGGCAGCGATAAAACAGGTAGAGCTCGCTCGCGATTCGGTCGGAGAGCCCGCGCGCTACCTTGCACCCTATGTATCCACCGATCTCCGCAGCGCCGAGGCGTTCGCATTCGAGATCGAGGAAAGCAATCTCGTCGAAGGGATCCACCGTCCTCAGGCGGTCGTTGAACTCCAGGCAATCGATAATTCGCACAGGATCCCCTAGCCAGACATGCTCCGGGCGCAAGTCGCCATGACCATCGACAACATGGTGTTCGCGTACCCTGGCGGCGAGAATGTGAGACCGATGCGCGAGGAAGCGGCGCAAAGTTTGATCGACACGCCACACAAGCCCCGCCGGCAACCCCAAGCGATCATCGAGCAGCACGCGACGATTGTAAGACAAGCTTTGCCACCAATAGGCCAGATGCCGATCCGGGGTAACGAAAACCGGACTGGCTCGGCGGTAGAAGTGGATCAGTGCATTGGCAAGCTGGTCGAGCTGCCACCCGGCAATCCGCTCCGCCACGATCGCATGCTCGAGCATCGCTCGTTCATCGAGGCGGCGCATGACCACAAGCCAGTCAACGACCGAGCCTTTCTCGCCACCGACGGAAAACCCACCAGCCGAGAACCTAAGTGGAGCGACGTCAAGATAGACGTCGGGCGCGAGACGCCGGTTGAGGCGCAGTTCCGCTCGGCAGGCGGCCTCGCGCTTGGCCAACGTGGAAAAATCGAGATAAGGCAAATACACAGGCTTCTTAAGCTTGAAGACCTTGTCGTCGGCGAGGAAAACCCA
The DNA here is from genome assembly GCA_030037185.1 of Xanthobacteraceae bacterium. The sequence continues at coordinate 2,473 of JASHRR010000756.1, forward strand.
CGACATGTGCGTCTCGCGGCGTATGACCTCATTCACCCGGGGTGAATAGGCATCCGCGCGACTGAGAAAAGCAACCTTGGCGCCAAGCTCAATCTCGTTGCCGGGCAGGATTGAAACCACATGGTGCACGGATCTCTCTCCTGCTCACTAATGTTTGCACATCGCAATACCGATTGACGCGGGTCGAAGCGGAGGGTTCCAATATGCGTCCTAGCATGAACGCAGCTAACCTGCCGCACACCAAAGCGATCCGAGCGAGAGCGGCAAGATCCCGCTCAAAAGCCGCAAACCACGCTGGCGGCGTCGCCACGTCCGACATCCCCCCGCGATCTCACCCCTCCCATTCGAACGCAAAAAGAGCAGCTGCGTTTGACCTAGGTCATAGTGACCGTCGATCGGTTCGATAACCGTGTCGGTGTGTGATGCGGTCTGCGTTGCCGGGACAACGGTGGGCCTTTAAGTGATGGAAACTTTTCGGATTTACCGGTGGCAGCGCATACCATGACTTATGCGGCGGTGATGGTTCATGTCGACTTCGATCCCGCCACCGAGGGCCGGGTGCGCCTCGCAGGCGGCGTGGCCGAGCGCTTCGAATCGACGCTGATCGGCATGGCCGCCTGTAACTCCCAACTGCCATTCGTGCGCGGAGGCGTTGCCCTTGCGCCGCTCTTCACTCAAGAAAATCCCGACGAACTGGAAGTCGCGCTTGACCAACAGGAACATCTATTTCGTTTTATTGCGTCAAAGGGGAACCGTCAGGTCGAATGGCGTTCAGCGCTTGATCTTCCCACCGAGTTTGTGGCGCGCGCGGCCGATCTCATCATCATCCGGTGCCAGCATCTCCTGGAAGGCCCTTATTGGTCCCTTGATCCAGGTGCTCTTCTATTGAGGGTTGGCCGGCCCGTGGTGGTGCCGAATGGACTCGATCGCTTGCACGCAAAACGCATCGCAGTTGCCTGCAAAGACACCCGCGAGGCGCGACGCGTACTCTCTGATTCACTGCCGTTCCTGCATGATGCCGAAAAGCTGTTCCTCGTCGAGATTCGCGATGAACCCGAGGCTGAAGCCAGCGAGCGTCATGTCAGCGATGTCATGAATTATCTGATCCATCATCGCATCGCGATGAGTGTCGCGCTCCTGCTGCAGGCAGCAAACGTAACCGGCGAACTGCTCCGCGGCGTTCGCACAAAGCAAATCGATCTTCTGGTCGCCGGTGCGTATGGCCACAGCAGGCTGGGCGAGTGGGGGTTCGGCGGGCTCACACGTGAACTCCTGGATAACAGTCCAGTCTGCTGCCTCTTCTCGCACTAGCTCGCATAACGAAAGGGACGAACGTCATGGAAACGCCGGTTGAGATTGATTTTCAGGGGATGAAGCCGGTCGAGCGGCTTTATCAGTCCATCACCACTCACATTGCGGACCTCGAGCAGCGGTTCGGACGTATCACCGCATGTCGTGTCGTCCTCAAGGCACCCGGTGGCCACCATCGCATTGGGCTCTACGAGGTGAATATTCGCCTCGCTCTGTCGAGTGGCCGTGAGGTCAACGTTGCGCGCACAGCGCAGCAAGACGAGCGCTACAGCGATGTTGATTTTTCCATTAACGATACGTTCAAGCGGGCACGGCGGCGCTTGCAGGATCATGTCCGCCGCATGCAAGGGCAGGTCAAAGCGCACGAGCCCCAACCGATGGGCACCGTAATTCGGCTCGATCCGAGCGGAGAGTTTGGGTTTATCGAAACTGCCGACGGCCGCGAGGTCTATTTCCACCACAACAGCGTGCTCGAGGGTGCCTTTTCCCGGCTTTCGACCGGCTCGCGTGTGGCCTTCGTTGAGGAAGCGGGCGACAAGGGGCCGCAGGCGAGCACCGTGAGGCTGCTGGGCAAACACGGCATGCGGTAATGTTGTCGACAGAGGTCGGAGCGACGAAAGACAAGCCCAGCTGGGAGCATTTCCCGCACGAGGCCGATGTCGGCGTGCGCGGTTTCGGCCCAACGCCGGAGGCCGCTTTCGAGCAGACGGCGCACGCGCTGACCGCGGTGATCACCGACAGCGCGATCGCCGACAGGTCGGCCGTCGAGGTCGAATGCGACGCACCGGAACTTGAACTTCTGTTCGTCGAATGGCTCAACGCCATCATCTATGAGATGGCGGTGCGGCGCATGCTGTTCGGCCGCTTTGCGGTCCGCATCGACGGCAATCATCTCAGCGGCACGTTGTGGGGCGAGCTGGTCGATGTTGGACGCCATGTACCGGCCTGCGAGCCCAAGGGAGCAACCTATACGGCGCTGAAGGTCGCCCGCGACCCCGATGGAACATGGTCGGCCGCCTGCGTCGTTGATGTGTGAGAGAACGGTTATGGACCTAGCACACTTCACGCGCGTTGATGCGACAACCTGGCGCATCGAGCCGGCCGGCTCGATGCGCGTGCCGGCGATCATCTATGCCGACGAGGACCTGATCCGCGGCATGGACGATAAGGTTTGCACGCAAGCCGCCAATGTCGCGACGCTGCCCGGCATCGTAACGGCGTCCTATGCCATGCCGGATGCGCACTGGGGCTATGGCTTTCCGATAGGAGGCGTGGCCGCCTTCGATGCCGAGGAAGGCGGCGTCGTCTCTGCCGGCGGCGTCGGCTTCGACATCTCGTGTGGCGTGCGCACCATGTTGACCGGCCTTAAAGGCTATGACATCCGACCAGTGCAGGGGTCCTTGGCGGATTGCCTGTTCCGGCAGATTCCGGCGGGGGTCGGCAGCGAAGGGGCCATCACACTCGACCCAATTGAGATGGACGCCATGCTCTCGGGTGGCGCTCGCTGGGCGGTCAAGCACGGATGGGGGGAGGCCCGCGACCTCGAACGGATCGAGGAGGGCGGGGTGGCGATGGACGCACGGCCGGACTGCGTCTCCGAGAAGGCCAAGCACCGCCAGCGCCGCGAGATGGGCACGCTCGGATCGGGCAACCATTATCTCGAAGTGCAGGCGGTGACCGAAATCTTCGATGCGCAAACGGCCGAATCGTTCCACCTGGCGCTCCAGGATGTGGTGGTGACCATCCACTGTGGCTCGCGTGGGCTCGGTCACCAGATCGGCACGGAATTTCTCAAGGAGATGGCGGTCGCTGCCGGTGCCGCTGGCATTGCGCTGCCTGATCGCGAGCTCGCCTGCGCGCCGATCCATTCCGAGATCGGCCAACGTTATCTCGCCGCCATGCGCGCGGCTATCAACTGCGCCTTGGCCAATCGCGAAATCCTCGGCCACCTTGCCCGCAACGTGCTCAATGACTTCTTTCCCAACGCGACAATCGACCTTCTGTTCGACGTGTCCCACAACACCTGCAAGGTCGAGCCGCATCTGGTCGACGGTAAGACACGTAACCTGTTCGTCCACCGCAAGGGCGCAACACGCGCCTTCGGCCCTGGTCACCCCAGCCTCCCGCCAGCCCTCAAGGAGGTCGGCCAGCCGGTGCTGATCGGCGGCAGCATGGGGACCGGCTCGTATATCCTGGTCGGTACGGCGGAGAGCGAGCCGAAGGCGTTCTCGTCCGCCTGTCACGGCGCCGGGCGTGCGCTGTCGCGCCATGCCGCGCTTAAGCAATGGAGCGGACGCAAGGTGGTCGACGATCTCGCCACCCGTGGTATCCTCATCCGCAGCCCGTCGCCGCGCGGCGTCGCCGAGGAGGCGCCCGGCGCCTATAAGAACGTGGGACAGGTGTGCCTTGCGGCCGAGCGGGCGGGGCTGGCGCGACGGGTGGCGCGGCTCGAACCGCTGATCTGCGTCAAGGGATGAGCGCGCCGACGACAATCAACGGGCCTGTAGACGGCGGCGGCGCGTATGAGGGTGTTCTCCGCAGGACACCCTTCAGGAACCTTGTTTGCGCTGTTCGATAAACTGGAGAGCACCTCGTCAAGCAAGGCGATGTGATCGCGGCGCTTGCGCGTTTTCGGCAGACGCTCTCGCCGGAGGAGGTCCGAATGACTGCCTACCTCTCGCTGGCAGAATCGGACCAAGCTTTTCAGCACCGGAAATCGGGATCGGGCAAATCTTTTGCCGCGGTGCGCCGCATCGCCCGCACCGCGCTTGCGGCAGTCGGTATCCCGGTCACGGTCACGGGCCTCGACC
>JASHRR010000757.1 GCA_030037185.1 Xanthobacteraceae bacterium
GTGACCGTAACGCCCTCCCCGTTGCGGGTCGGCGCCAGCGACAGGCCGAGTTTCGGCACATCGACGCTCCGGGTGGAGGGGCGATCCTCAGTGTCGGAGCGTGCCTGACGCTCCCTCGGCAGCTCGCCGAGGGTCAGGGTCAAGGTGTCCTCTTTGCCGCTGCGAATGATGCCGAGCTTGACAGAGGTTCCAGGCGCCATGGCGCTGATGCGCCGGGCGAGGTTGCGGGCGTCGGTGACGCTCTCGTCATTGACCGAAACGATGACGTCGCCCGCCTTGATGCCGGCCTTCTGGGCGGGGCTGCCGGCTTGCGGTTCCGCCACCAGAGCGCCCCGCGCATTCTTCAAGCCGAGGCTGTCAGCAATGTCGCCCGTTACGGGCTGAATAGCCACGCCGATCCAACCGCGGGTTACGGAACCGTGATCCTTTAGCTGGGCGATCACCGCTTTGACAGTTTCGGCGGGGATGTCGAAGGCGATGCCCACGCTGCCGCCCGACGGCGAGAAGATCGCGGTGTTGACGCCGATCACGTTGCCATCGAGGTCAAACGTCGGCCCGCCTGAATTGCCTTTGTTGACCGCTGCATCGATCTGGATGAAGTCATCGTAGGGGCCAGCGCCGATGTCGCGACCGCGTGCCGAAACGATACCGGCCGTTACGGTGCCGCCGAGGCCGAACGGATTGCCGACAGCGAGCACCCAGTCGCCGATGCGCGGTTGTTTGTTGGCCAACCGGACGAACGGGAAATCCCTGCGGCCTTCAACCTTGATCAACGCAAGGTCGGTGCGGTCGTCAGTACCGATCACCTTGGCCGTATAGGTCTTGCCGTCATCGGTCGTGACGTCCACGTGCTCGGCCTTGTCAACCACATGATTGTTGGTCACGGCATAGCCGTCAGCCGAAATGAAGAACCCCGAACCCTGGCCCAGGGTGTACTGGCGTCGCTGCGGTCGGCCTTGACCCTGCCGCTCGCCGAAGCGCGGTATGTCCTGGCCGAAACGCCGGAAGAAATCCTCGAACGGCGTACCGCGCAATGGATTGTCTTCATTTAGCGAAAAAGTGTCGCCAGGCGCGTTCATCTTGACCTTGACGGAAATGACCGCCGGCTTCACCTTTTCCACGATGTCGGCAAAGCCCACCGGGCGCTCCGCGTCCTGCGCGTACGCATAGGGCGGCGCGAACAGTGCGCTGCCGGACTCACGTGAAAACAGGGAGAAATCCGCAAACAGCAAACCGCCGCTCAGACCGGCAACGGATGCAAGAAGGACGATGCGGCGCTTGGAAAACAGGCGATGCCCCGCATCCCGGGCTACGCGCATTAGCATGTCTCCGACTCCATTTGATTTAGATTCGATCGGCAAAAGCGCTCACCTGGCGCTGTCCGACGTAAGATGGTGAGCGTTGCCTTTCTATATAATGTAGGGAAAATTAAACTTTAGTAAGGTCGCTGCCGAGATCGGATTTCGAAAACGAAATAGGCGGTAAAACAATAAAATCAAAATTGAAAAAGCCGTCATCCGCCGCCAACGCGTCATCGGGCCGCAGTCATGGTGCCCGCTCGATCACCTCAGCAAGCCGCCGTTCCTCATCGGGACTGAGCGGCGCGGCGCCAGGCGCATCGGCGCGCCGCCGCCTGATGGCTCCAAACATCGCGATGGCGCCGGCGACGAGCGCCGCAACCGGCGTCAGCCACAGCACTGAATTGTGCCACGCAAAGCGTGGTTTGAGCAGGACGAATTCGCCATACCGCGCGACCAGGAAATCGATCACCTGCGAATCGCTGTCGCCAGCGGTGAGCCGCTCTCGCACCAACACGCGCAAGTCGTGAGCGAGCTCCGCATCCGAGTCGTCGATTGATTGATTCTGACACACCATGCATCGCAATTCGCGCGAAAGCGCGCGAGCGCGCGCCTCCAAGGCTTGGTCTTTCAGGATTTCATTTGGCTGAACCGCAAGGGCCGGCCCTGCTGCCGACAGGATGAGACAGAGAAGAACGAAATGCCGCACGCGAGTCCACATAAGCTCACTCCGCCGGCATCATCACCGCGGCCCGCGTTCGCGCCGGCTTGGGAACGCCGACTCGCAGACGGCGATCGGAGAGCGACAATCCGCCGCCGAAGGCCATCACAACGCAGCCGAGCCAGATCAGCAGCACCAGCGGCTTGTAATAAAGTCGAATACCGACAGAACCGTCGGTATTAACCTCTCCGAGCGATAGATAGAGCTGGCTTACGCCCCGCGCCATTAGCGCGGATTCGGTCGTGGTCATTTGCCGCGACGCGAAGTTCCGCTTCGAGGGTTCCATGATGCCGACGATCTCGCCGTGCCGGCGGACCGTGAAGACAGCGGCGAGTTCGGTGTAATTTGGCCCAGTTCGGTTGACAGTGCGGTCAAACGTGACGTCGTAATTGCGGACCGCGACCTTGTCGCCCGGCTTGACCGACAGGATGCGCTCGGCACCCCATTGGGTTTCGCCGACAATGCCAAGCAGCGTAATGCCGAGGCCCAGATGTGCGAACGCGGTGCCCCAAGCGGATCGCGGCAGGCCGGCGGCGCGCCGCAGCACTGTTGCCAACGGGGTGCGCAACAAGCCGATGCGCTCGCAGATATCGGTGACGGCGCCAGTGATGACGAACAGTGCCACGCCGACGCCGAACGGCGCCAGCAGAGGTTTGCCCTCCACCACGAAGCTTGCCGCGAGGCCGATCAGCGCCACCAAGAAGGCGCCGGAGAGGCGTTGGGCGACGCCCACCAAATCGCCGCGCTTCCACGCGAGCAGCGGCCCGAAAGGAACTGCAACCAGCAGGCATATGAACACCGGCCCGAAGGTCGTATTGAAGAACGGCGCCCCGACCGAAATCTTCTCTCCACTCAAGGCCTCGAGGGCGAGCGGATAAAGCGTTCCGACGAACACGGTGGCGCAGGCCGTGGTAAGGAACAGATTGTTAAGGACGAGCGCGCCTTCGCGCGAAACCGGCGCAAACAAACCGCCCTGGCGCAACAGCGGCGCGCGCCACGCGAACAGCCCGAGGCCGCCGCCAATAAACAGGATAAGAATCGCCAGGATGAAGATGCCGCGCCGCGGATCGGACGCGAAGGCGTGCACCGAGGTGAGTACGCCGGAACGCACCAGGAAGGTGCCGATCAGCGACAGCGAGAAGGTGAGGATCGACAGCAGGATGGTCCAGATTCTCAGCGCCTCGCGTTTTTCCATCACCACGGCGGAATGCAGGAGCGCGGTGCCGACCAGCCATGGCATCAGCGACGCATTCTCGACCGGATCCCAAAACCACCACCCGCCCCAACCGAGCTCGTAATAGGCCCAATAGGACCCCATGGCGATGCCCACCGTGAGGCACATCCAGGCGACAAGCAGCCACGGCCGCACGCGGCGGGCCCAGGCGGCGTCGATGCGGCCCTCGATCAAAGCCGCCACCGCGAAGGAGAAGGAAATCGAGAAACCCACATAGCCGAGATAGAGCAGCGGCGGATGGATGGCGAGGCCAAGGTCCTGCAATATCGGATTGAGATCGCGTCCTTCGAAAGGCGCCGGGTCGAGTCGCAGGAACGGATTGGAGGTCACCAGGATGAAAAGATAGAAGGTCGCCGCGATCCAGGCCTGGACTGAAAGCACCGTCGCCTTGAGGGAGGGGGGGACATTGGTGGCGAAGGCCGCCACCAGCGCGCCGAATAGCGACAGGATCAGCACCCACAAGAGCATCGAGCCTTCGTGGTTCCCCCAGGTGCTAGTAAATTTGTAGAGGAGCGGCATCGCGGAGTGGGAATTCTCGAACACGTTACTGACCGAGAAGTCCGAGCCGACGTAACACGACACCAGCATTGTGAAAGACAGCGCCACGAAGCCGAACTGCGCGAGCGCCGTCGGTGTGGCGACCGCCATCAAGGTGCCATCGCGGGTGCGGGCGCCGATCAGCGGAACGACAGACTGGATCAGCGCCAGGGCAAGCGCCAGGACTAGTGCATAGTGGCCGACTTCGGCGATCATCTGCTGCGACCTCTCGTTACCGCCGCCGTTGCGTACCCCTCCCTACGCTCCCCGGCAAGCGGGGGAGCGTAGGGAGGGGGGCTGACATGGCGTTATACCTCCCAAAGGCCCGCCTGCCCTCCCAGCTTACGGGATGGCAATGGCAGGTGGGCCGCTTTACGGCAGGACTGCGCCGCTCTTCTTGCTTGCGTACTCGTCCTTCCAGTGTCCCTGTTTCTTCAAGGCGTCGGCCACTTCCTTCGGCATGTAGGTTTCGTCGTGCTTGGCGAGCACGTTGTCGGCCTTGAACACGCCGGCGCCGTCGAGCGTACCCTCTGCCACGACGCCCTGCCCCTCCCGGAACAGATCTGGCAGGATGCCCTGATATGTAACTGCAATGGCATGGTTGCCGTCCGTGACCTGGAAACGCACGGCCAGCGCCTCGCCCTTGGAAAGGCTGCCGGGAGCGACAAGCCCGCCGAGGCGAATGCGCGCACCAGGGGCGACATGCTTCTCGACCACGTCGGTGGGGGAATTGAAAAAGACAATGGAGTCTTTCATTGCAAACAAAACCAGAAGGACAGCCACCGCAAGCACGCTGACACCCCCGGCAATCATCGCCAACCGCCGTTGCTTGCGAGTCATCGCAGTCTCCTAGTCCGCAACGTGAAGGTCCCTGATCCCCTCGTCGAGCACCTTTAGCTTTTCCGGTTCGCGCGCGAGCGCTCCG
>JASHRR010000758.1 GCA_030037185.1 Xanthobacteraceae bacterium
CGTCTGTAAACGTAAAATCGATCCTCTCGACCAACTGTGCCCCTTCCAGGCGTGATACATAGTCGATGTACCATTGATCGCTTGTCTTGATCGCGCCGGATAGTTCCTCCAGCGTTGGCGGTTGGCTTTTGTTCGCCGAGGTGTAGCCGTGCTCGGCTCCCGTCAAATTTGCAGCGAAGATCCGGTCAACGACATAAGCGTGACTGAGGATTCCGATGGCGATCTCCTTTGCAGGAGAGGCATCGTCAAACAGCCGCATCGCTGCGAGAAACTCGTCGTTGGCTTGCGCTTTGTATCTGAACAGTCGCTCAAGCGTGCTGATCTCGTTCATGTCCTGCTTCTTCTCCTCACCGGCGCAATGGCGAACTCGCTCCGAAGGGGCCTGTCAGGGATTTTCCCAAGGAAACACGGCCGCGATGCCGAACCATTTCGACGTCGCACCTTCGCCCGCCCGAGTCACCGCGGCAACGATCGCGTCGCAGGCCGACAACAGCGGCAGGGCGGGATGCAATTGCGCTTAATGCGCAGCGTTCGATCGGTCATTTTCATGTGGACAAGAATATAAGCTACCACTCATATTGCATACTCGCATCCGAGATGGCGCATCATGGTCGCAAAGTCGCGAACAAACCCTAGGAAATCAGCATCTCTGAAGCGCTCGCGCCTGACGGTGGATGCGCTTCTTCAAGCGACTGCTCGCGTTCTGGTGAAGGGCGGATACGATCGCGCGCGCCCAACCGGATCGCCCACGTCGCTGGTTGCCCGGGCGCGTGCCGGACATCGGGGTAAAACGGAACAAAGCATGAAAATGTGATCGGCGCTTCCGGTCCGATTTTTGCTTCTTAGAGTTTTTTGCTTCTTAGAGTCAGGTGTTGGGCCGCGGAAGAGATCGGCGACTGTGGTCGGCGATATCGCGGCTTGAACAGGACGGCGCATGAGCGTGCTGCAAATTCTCAACGGATTGACCTTCGCGGCCCTCCTGTTTGTGGTCGCGAGCGGGTTCACCTTGATTTTCGGCCTGCTTCGCATCGTCAACCTCGCCCACGGCGCCCTCTATCTGCTTGGCGGCTACGTGGGGTTTACGGTTGCGGCGCGGAGCGGGAGTTTCATGCTCGGCGGCGTGACTGCCGTGGCCGCCGCGGCCGCCGCCGGATGGGTCCTGTCTGAAGGCTTGCTGCGCTTCGTGCAGTGCCACGAGTTGCGGCAAGTGCTGCTGACACTCGGCGTCGCGTTCGTCGTAAACGACATGGCTCTGGTGGTCTGGGGCGGCGACACGTTCACGGTGCCGATCCCGGAAATGCTACGTGGTGCCGTCCAGATATTTGGCGTGTTTTATCCGACCTATCGCCTCTTTGTTCTGGTCGCAGGCTGCGTGATTTTCGGCGCGTTGTGGCTCCTGTTGCAGCGCACCCGCATCGGCGCGCTGATTCGGGCCGGCGCTGATGATGTCGAGATGGTCGAAGCCTCGGGCATCAACATCAAGCGGGTCTTTCTCATGACGTTTCTGCTGGGCTCGGCCCTTGCGGGTTTCGGTGGCCTTCTGGGAGGAGCCTTTCTGTCGCTCTATCCCTCGGCGGACGCAGAGATTCTCGTCTTTAGCCTTGCGGTCGTCATTATCGGCGGGCGAGGAAGCCTGATGGGCGTGGCGGTCGGCAGCCTGCTGGTTGGCCTGCTCAATACTTTTGGCCAGGTGATGTTTCCGGAACTTGCCTATTTCGCGATTTTTGGTCCGATGGCGGTGCTGCTCGCGTTTCGTCCCCATGGCCTGTTCGGACGAGCAGCCTGAATGACGACGACCCGCAAGCCGAGCGCGCTGCCGACGGCTCGAGTCCTGCTGCAAACCGGCGCCGCGCGGGCCGCTGCCCTGACCGCTGCCGCTCTCCTCGCGGCTGCTGTGCTACCTGTCGCTTTGACGCCCTATCAAATAGGGCTTGCCACCGAAGTCCTCATCTTCGGTATTCTCGCGATGTCGATCGATCTGCTGGCTGGCTTCGCTGGCCGGACGTCGCTCGCCCACGGGGCGATATTCGGCGTGGCAGCCTATGTGGTCATTTACGCGATCGAGCAGGCAGGCGCCTCCACGCTTCTCGCTATTGCTCTTGGCATTGCGGCCGCCACAGCGGTTGCAGCCGTCTTTGCGCTGCTGGCCGTGCGAACGTCCGGCGTCTATTTCCTGTTGCTGACCCTCGCCCTCGGGATGATCGTCTGGGGCATCTGCCTGCGGTGGACCGATGTGACCGGCGGCGAAAACGGACTGCGCGGCAATATCCGCCCCGCGCTCCTTGTGCCGCATCGCAATTTCTATTGGGCCGTGCTTGCGGTTGCAGCGCCGCTATCGTTGGCAATGTGGCGGTTCGCCCGCTCGCCCTTTGGCCTGACGCTGCGGGGGATTCGCGACAGCGAGACCCGCATGCAGAGTCTCGGGTATCACGTGCCGCTGCACCTTTTCATCGGTTTCACGGTGTCGGGCTTCTTTGCCGGCATTGCGGGCGCGATGTACGCATTTTTCAATAATTTTGTGAGCCCATCGACGGTATCGCTCGCCCAATCCGTAGAGGCGCTGCTGATGGCCATCGTCGGAGGCATTGGCACGTTGTTCGGCGCCTTCGTTGGGGCTGCAACGATCATCCTGCTTCAGAACACCGTCAGCGCCTACACCGAACGTTGGCCGACTGTGCTCGGCCTCGTCTTTATTATCGTCATGATTTTCGCCCCGGAAGGCATCGTTGGAACGATTATGGCGCAACGTGGGCGGCGAAGCGGAGGCTTAAGGCAACGCGAGATGAAAGGAGGATAGCCATGGACCGCAGGCATTTTCTCAAGACGACTGGATTAACGCTTTCGGCCGCCGCGCTCGGCCTGCCGGCCGCCGCGCAAGCGGTGCCGATTAAGGTCGGTGTGTTGGCCCCACTCACTGGGGTCGTCGCCTCGGGCGGCCGCGAAATGGTTGAGGGCACCCAGTTCTGGTTCGATCAGATCAAGAATGAAATCTCCGGCCGCAAGGTGGAATTGGTGATCGAGGACGACGCCTCCAACCCCGATGTCGCGTTGCAGAAGGCGCGCCGTCTGGTCGAGCAGACGAACGTCCATTTCCTCATTGGAAACCTGCTCGCGAATACCGGCCTCGCAGTCGCGAACTACGTCAAGGGTACCGGGACGCCGTATTTCATTCCGATCATCGCGGCCGATGACCTCACCCAGCGCCAGCGCATCCGCAATGTCGTGCGCGTTGCCGGTTATTCGGCGAGCGCCTTCACGCACCCGTTCGGCGATTGGGCGCTGAAGAACGGTTTCAAGCGAATAGCGATGATCAGCCAGGATTACTCGTTCGGCCACGAGCAATGCGGCGGCTTCGCCCAGGTATTCACCGAGGGCGGCGGCCAGGTGGTGGCGCAGCTATGGAATCCCTTGAACACCTCGGACTTCAGTCCATATCTCGGCCAACTCGCAGGCATGAATATTGACGCCGTCTTCGCCATGCAGAACGGCGCCGACGCGACGCGCCTGCTCCAGCAATATGCAAGCTTTGGCCTGAAAGCGCGAATCCCGATGCTCGGGGCAATGAACCTGACCGACCAGGCGGTGATCCGTACCCTGGGGTCCGAGTGCGAAGGTGTCATCTCGTCGGCCCATTTCGCCGAGGGCGCCGACAATCCAGTCACCCAGAACTTCGTCAAGGCCTACATCGCGCGGTACGGCAAGATCCCGTCGTTGTTCGGCTTCTCAATGTATTCGGGAGCGATGTGGGTGTCGCGAGCGATCGAAAAGCTTGGTGGCAATGTCGAAGACCGCGATGCCTTCATTGATGCCGTCCTCAGGACCGACCTTCCCGATTCTCCACTAGGCAAGCCGGTACGGCTCGACACCTACGGCAACCCGATCTACGACGTCTACATACGAAAGGTCGTCAAACGACCTGACAGCAAGTACTGGAACGTGCCGATCGAGGTTTATCCGGCGGTGTCCCAATTCTGGAAATACGATCCCGAGACCTACATGAAGCAGCCGCCCTATTCGCGCAGCTTCCAAGGTATCAAGAAGACCTAAAAGCGGCCGGCCTGTTCGTGGCTGACGCGCTTCTCAGCTTCGAGGAGGTCGTGGTCGCTTTCGGCGCCCTGCGGGCTGTCGACGGGGTCACTTTGGCAGTGCCGCGAGGCGAGCGGCGGGCGATCATCGGCCCGAACGGCGCCGGCAAGACGACGCTCTTCAACGCGACGACAGGCGCCATCAGGCCCACCCAGGGGCGCATTATGTTCGAGGGGCGAGACATCATCCATTTGCCGCCGCACCGGCGCGCCGCGCTAGGCATCGCGCGCACATTTCAGATCACCAACCTTTTCCCGAGTCTCGCGGTCAGCGATAACGTCGCGCTCGCGCTACGTGCGCTCACGCTACGCAAATTCTCCCTCCTTGCCTCGCCGCGATTTGATGCCGAAGAAGCTGCGCAGGTCGAGCAGGCGCTTGGCGCTGTGCGCCTGCTTGGTCGCGCCGATGCACCGGTCAAGCAACTGTCCTATGGCGAGCAGCGACAGCTTGAGCTTGCGCTGGCGCTGGTGAGAAATCCGCGCTTGCTGCTGCTCGATGAGCCCGCGGCCGGGTTATCGCTGGCAGAAAGAACCATGGTAGGCGACATCATTCGCAGACTGCCGCGCGATCTCACTCTCATTTTAATCGAGCACGACATGGACCTCGCGCTCGGCCTGGTCGACTGCGTCACTTGTATGCACGAGGGCCGTATCCTGGCCGAGGGTTCGCCCGATGCGATCCGGCGCGACACGCGGGTGCAGGAGGTCTATCTCGGAAGGCCGCGCCGTGCTTGAGCTTCGTGATCTGCACAGCTTCTATGGCGAAGCCCACGTCATCTGCGGCGCCTCACTGACGGTCGCCAAGGGCGAGGTCGTTGTTCTGCTGGGCCGCAATGGCATGGGCAAGACCACCCTGATCCGATCAGTCATGGGCCTCACGCCGCCCTTGGTGCGCTCAGGCGACGTGAGATGGCGCGGCGAAACCCTCCTCGGTCTGCGGCCGCATGCCATTGCCGCGCGTCGCATTGCAATCGTCCCGCAGGGACGGCGCCTGTTCGCCTCGCTCACGGTCACCGAGCACCTGACGATGCTCAAGAGCCCCCGCGCTCGTGAGGGCTGGACGGCCGCGCGCATCTTCTCGTCGTTTCCGCGCCTCGCTGAGCGCCGGCACCATCTAGCCGGCCAGCTGTCCGGGGGCGAACGGCAGATGCTCGCCCTTGCCCGAGCCCTGATGATTGATCCGGAATTGATCCTGATGGATGAGCCGTCCGAAGGCTTAGCTCCAGTGATGGTCCAGCACCTCGAGGACATCGTACGCGAACTGAAGCAGGGAGGCCTCTCGATTTTCCTGGTGGAGCAGAACGTCTATTCGGCTCTGGCGATCGCCGATCGAGTCTATGTCCTCGAATCCGGGAGGGTAGTACACGAATCCCGCGCGAGTGATGTTGCGAGAGATCCGACATTGCTCAGCCGCTATCTCGGCGTGCAATAGCGATAGGGTGGCTGTGTTGGGCATGATTCGAATGGCTTGGCTCCAAGGCATTCCGCGAGCCGAAGACCTTTGCATTATCTTAGCTCGCTGCGTGGTGCGCGCACTTGCGCATTGGTTGCTGAGCTTGAGGAGACTGTCTCAGCTTGATGGGCACCGATTTTTACTTTCGTCGCCGGCGATCATGTCGCGATTACCAGTAGTGTCTATATGGGCGTACCGGTTTACGGCGACCGTCGTTCGACGGGCTGCGCGATTGCAATAACAATGCGGGCCAATCATCCTCGCATCCAACGATGTCCTGCATGGGTGCGGCCGAGTGCTTTGCAGTAGCGTAATCTCGCGCTCTGGAAGTGGCGCGCGATCTGCCGCCGGCGGACGCTATATTGGATCGCGTGGCCAGCCTGCCTGAAAAAGGAAGGGATCATGGACATCGTGGTCAGAAATGTACGCTTGCCTGGGCACGCGGATAGCCTCACCGACATCGCAATATCAGGCAGTAGGATCGCCGCTATCGCACCGAACATAGCCACCAGCGGGACAACGATCGATGCGGCCGGGCGACTCGCGTCGCCGGGCTTTGTTGAAACGCATATTCATCTCGACAAATCCTGCATACTCGATCGGTGCAACTCGAGACGCGGCGACCTCGAAGAGGCGATCGGCGAGGCGGCGAAAGCAAAAGCCGCCTTCACGCCAGAGGACGTCCGGTCGCGGGCGACGCGCACGCTCGAAAAAGCAATCTTGCAAGGCACCACTCACATGCGCACTCACCTCGAGGTCGACCCCGGTGTCGGATTGCGCAGCCTCGAAGGCGTGCAGCCGCTCGTAAAGGACTATGCCTGGGCCATCGATCTTCAGATATGTGTGTTTCCGCAGGAGGGCCTCATTAACAATGCAGGCACCGACGAGTTGATGGTCGAGGCGCTAAAGCGCGGCTGTCACGCAGTCGGCGCGGCGCCCTACACAGATGCCAATCCGCACGGGCAAATCGATCGTGTTTTTGAGATGGCGAGAGAATTCGATGTGGACATCGACATGCACCTCGACTTCGGGCCGAATGCCAGCAATATGACCTTCGACTACGTGTGCCGCCGAACCGAGGAGTACAAATATGGCGGACGGGTGGCAATCGGCCATGTGACTCAGGCGACGAGCCTTTCGATCGGCGCGTTCGAAGCGATGGCGAAGCGCCTCGCCGGCGCCGGCGTCGCGGTAACGGTGCTGCCGTCGACCGATCTCTATCTGATGGGACGTCATCACACCCACGATCACAATTCAACCAGAGGGGTCGTGCCGGCCCACAAGCTGCTCCAGCACGGCGTCATCTGCTCGCTGTCCAGCAACAACGTGTTGAACCCTTTCACGCCGTTCGGCGATTGTTCGCTCATCAGGATGGCGAACCTTTACGCTAACGTTTGCCAGGTTGGCGCGAAGGCCGACATGCGAGAATGCTTCAACATGGTGACCCGCCAGGCAGCCAAGATCATGCGCCTTGCCGATTATGGTCTCGCAGTAGGGAACGCCGCTGACTTTATTGTGCTCGATGCCATCGAGCCAGAGATGGCGGTCGCCGAGATCGTTCCAGTCCTTTACGCATTCAAGCGCGGCCGCATGACTGTATTGCGGTCGCCCGCCCAGCTCATCACGCCCCAGGGGTCGTGAACGATCGTCTGCTCGCGTTCTGACAGAGGCCGCGGGCACGGGGCTCGCGCGCAAGCCCAGGGCATGACGTCAACTGCGTCTTCGTTATTGGAGGCTTTACTGCTTCGACTCTGCTGTTCGCAAGCGATCAAAGGAAATTAGCGAAATCAGAAGAGTATTCGACGAGGTGGACGCTTTTCTCACTCCCGCATCCATTTGTTGCACCTCCGTTCCCAGTCGACGCTGAGGCTGCTGCTGGCATGTCCGTCAATTCGCGGTGACTATGAAATTTACGGAATTTCCTGCGACGCCGTACCGCGTGGATTTGGCTCGTCGGGCATGGCGATTGGAGTGCAAATCGCCGCGAACGGCTTTCAAGGTTTACTGTTCAAGATTGCAGCTGCGGTTGAGCGAGAGATCGCCCTCAGTTCGAAGAAGCATTCGATCTTATGGCGTGAAACTTCCCGGTTCAGTTGATTCCATGAAGTCATTGGCGCGGGATTCACCCCGCTTCATCATCGCTTATCCTGCTTTTGATTCCTAGCGCGGGGTGGAAGTCATAACAGCATGGCGGCAAGCGATTGAGTTGTCGATTGGAACTGAGGATTTGGCTGGGCTATCCGGACGAATTGTGGACGATCCCAACCTTCACTCAAAACAGGTCCAGTAAACCCCGCTCCTGCCTTCCGAAGCGGAGGGTCTTCAGCCAAGCCGGTTTTTGCCGGAGAACAGGAAATCGGCCCAGTAATGCAGTTGAGTCAGGCTGTCCGCACGCAGGGGCACGTGCACGAGCTCTGTCTGGCCATTTGGGCCCACAATGTATTGCTCTTCCACTGTTGGATTGGGACTATCGTACAATTGCGAGGGCACGTAATTGCCATTGAGTTCCGGCACTTCCTGCGCCTCATTGATGAATTGCGCTACGTCGTATTGGGAGGGAACCTTATTTAGATCGAGCAAGAGTTGCCCAGGCTTCATGCTGTATTTTGCCGCGTACTGCGCGAGCACTCCCGGGGTCGATGGGTCGGCCGACAGCTCGCTCGCCAGTTTGGGATTGAGTCCAAGACCCTGGCGCAGGAATTGGGCTGTGTCGTTCTTATATGCCTGCGTCGCCTCAGCGCTTTTGACCCCGTCATAGATCAGCTGGCCCACGACCGCCGCCGCCCCGATACCGCTGCCAAAAGCGCCAAATCCTTCGGCGATCACATCGCCAAAGGCTTCCTCGGCAAGAGGCTTAGCTGCGTTGAGGGCGTTGCCAAAGGCCTCAAGAGAACTAAAAACAGCACCCCCAGTATCGCCACCGTTCACGTCGTCTGCCGCCTCGTAGACGCTGGCGAGCGCTCCAAATCCGTAATAGGTCGAGCCAATCGTCTTAAAAAGTGGAGTCTTGGTCAGCTCGGTTAAGTCTGTATCCGTCGGCTGGAAATTAAGTTGAGTTCCGTTCTCATTTGTAATTGCGGTAAATCCGGGAATACGGTTGACGATATTCTGGACGAGGATAGTGTTGGCAATGTCTGTCTTGGCGAAATTGGATATCACGTCGCCCAGATACTTGGGAATGCCCAGACCCGCGTAGATGGTGTTTGCCGCTTTCTGGAAGGAGGAAAACGAGAAATTACCCACCAAGTTTGCCGTGGTAAGTACCAGACCAACCGCCCCCAGCGTCGTAAACGTCCCGGGACTAACGGACACGTTGGGAAACTTTTGGGACTTCGTGAGGTACTTGAGGGTATTGTTGACGGCGCTCCGCCACGACCGCGGCAGACTCCACACGGGCGAGGCGAGCAGAGCCTGTGCAACGGATTCTCCGGCTCCCCCGCTGAGTGTCGAAGGCACGGAAAGACCAACCCCCGCGTTGACAATGGCATTGTTCACGCTGGTACTTCGCGAGAGGGCAAAAGGCACAGCGACGTCCTCGAGGGTGACGTTTTTGCCGGTGACCGTCTTGCTGGTCAAGGATTGGGCTGCTGCAGACAGGTCGTTTTCCCCGATGACACCCGCGAGTTGCGAACGATAGCTGTTCCAAGCCGATTTTGCCTCCGCAATTGCATTGCCATCCTGCGATAGCGTCGTCAGCTGAGCATCGGCCTCCTGCTGGACATCTTGGTGGTCCTTCAGATAGCCGTTGGTCGCATCCGCCAATTGGCTCCGGGTCATAAACGGGGCCCAGGTAGCCCGGAGCTTGTCAACGGTGCTCAGTGTCGTAAGGAAGGCCTTATAGTCGGAGGTAGTCTTCGATGCGAGCCCTGACAGCCCCTTCGCTGCCCCCACCGTCAGGAATGCCGCCAGGTCAGACCGGCCCTGCTGCTTCAGCGCGGCAGCCGTCGCCAGAGTGAGCCCCGTACCGTCACCATTGCCGATCGTGGTTATGGCAGCTTCGTTGTAAATCGAACCTTGATCGAGGGTCAGCTTTTGCGGAATGTTCTTGGCGATAGAATTGGCTACGAGGTCGGCGATGTCCTTACCGCTTGAACTGAGCTGCCCGGAGGCATTTACCGTGTTGGCTGCCGCAACGGACTGGGAAAGATCCCCGTAGATTTGGTTGAACTCAAGGACGATGCCCGGACTGTGAACGGACTCGCTCGCTGTCGAGCCCATATACTTCGTGATATTGTCGATGGTGCCCTGGCTCATCTTCACAATCTGTGCAGCATAGTAGGGGTTACCAATAGCCTGGGTCACGGTTTTGAGCTCGTTGGCCGCCGCCAGGGCACCTCCCCCGTAGTCCAGTCCTGGGGTACCGGCCCCCCCGGCTTTCGCGTAGGCGGCGGCCACATCCTTGGCGTACTTGACCACCTGGAGATCGTAATTGGCTTGGCCGACGTCTGCCTGAAAGGCGTTGTCGTGGGGCATGACCAATTGAATGTTGCAGGCGCGCTCGGTCATCGCCCGGGAGCGTGCCGCGAGATTCGACCCAGCCTGATCGGCGGCCTTCGTCAGCGAACACTCGATGTCGGTGTTAAGCTTGGCCTTCGCGGCACTCAGCGCGGCAATGTCCTGTTGCTCTTCGCTGTTGAGCCCATCGACGATGGCCGAATTGTGGGACAAATGGGGATCTTGCAGGTACTGCCGGACTTGCGCGATATTGTTGCTGATCTGCTTGACGTTGTCATAGGCGCTTATGATCGGGTGGAGCTGGTGATAAGTGATGCCCATCTGCGTCCACTGCTTCGTCGCCTCGGCGAGGGCGGCATTGTTGGCCGCAGCAAATTTGGCGTTGCCCGGCTCCAGCGCATTGAGCTGCTTCACCTCTGCCGCGGCCGCCTGTTCCGGATAGGCACCGACATTATTGTTCATCAGCATGTTGATCGTCTTCTGCTCGACCGTATTCCAGCTATCGGTCGATTGCGTCTCGGCGTCGCTGAAGACGCTCGGGTCCCGCACGTGGAGCCTTGCAGCATTTTGTTGGGTCTCTTGCAAATTCTGGTCGGCCGCATTGGCGTGGGCCATGGCCGTGATGATCGGCTTGATTCGCGAATTGTTCACACCGCTCACCACCTCTGCCGGGGTCTTCTTGGGCAGTCGGACGACTTGGCCGATATGCAGCAGATCCGGTGGATAGACCTGGGGATTTTCCGTTTCGACGCTGGGCAGCGTATCGCCGTGGGTGCTGGCGATGCTGGCCAGAGAATCGCCCGGTTTGGCCGTCACGCTCTGCTGTGGGCTGTCGGCTTTCGCTT
>JASHRR010000759.1 GCA_030037185.1 Xanthobacteraceae bacterium
AGGCATGACGAAGGATCAATACGAGCGCGCCAGAAAGCAGGCAATCGTGCGCGGGACTTTGCCGCCTGGGTGGGGTAAGTCAGGGCGCATACGCAACAACCGGAGGATGAATCAAATCAAGTCGCGGCGAAAATCGCCGCAAGAAATGCACCACAATGTTTAGTCGTGTTCAGCGCAGGGCC
Source organism: Xanthobacteraceae bacterium (assembly GCA_030037185.1). The sequence goes on from JASHRR010000759.1 coordinate 183, forward strand.
CTCGAAGCGGCCATCGGAGGCTGCTCTGGCGACCACGGCGAGTGTGCGCGGCGCGGCCAGCTTCAAGGGCACTGGAAAGGGCGAACCCCGCCGGGCGTCGTGGCTGACCGCAAGAGACAAGCCATCCTATTTATACTGGCGACCGCCGGCGTCGATAACCTGTGTGTAGCTCCCGCCCGAAGCGCCACTGCGCAGGGGATTGAACCTGACCGTGATCGTATCGCCGTCCCTGAACGTCGTCGCGGTGATGCCACGCGCCATCATGTTACGGACGGTGGACATTTCGATCTGCCAAGTGGTTACGTTTCCATCTGCATCCTTGACATCAACGAACAGATAAACGTGCGGATTGGCAAAGACGAATGCCTTCACCGTACCAGTCATCGTCAGCTCCTGAGTCGCATCGAACATCGCGTGGGAATGGTGCGCACGAGCCCCAGCCGGTGGACCGGATATCAAAGCGGCACCGATCGCGATCCGCACCATGGTTTTCATCGGCTTCCTCCTTTCGCGGGTTTCGACGCCTGTCATTTCGCCCGGCGCGGCGTTGCGCCGGCCGCTCGTTTGGCGCGCCCAAACGCGCTCGCCCACGGGCGCGGGTCCGCGATGTCGTGATATTCGGGGTCGCCCGGGGTGCGCTCGCGAAGCACCCCCTCGGCGTCCATGTATACATTGTTGGTCGAGACGCAGTCCGTAAATGTCGGCGGCGCCGCCGTCCAGTCGGCCAAGCGCGTGAACACTACGATGTCGTGCCACGGGAAGGCGAATGCCTTTGGATCGTAAAGCGTGATGTCGACGAGCAAGGTGTCACCGAGCCGTTTGATCCGCTCGACGACCTCAAGCTGATCGCTATATTCGGGCAGGCCATGGGTCATCACCCATTGCTTGATCTGTGCCGTATAAATGACCAACTCATCGCCGTCCCAAAAGCCCTGCGAGGCCCCGTACCACTGCGGGAACTGCAGCGGCTTCGGCAGGAAGCCGCGGCCGTCCGTATAGATGTAGCGGGTGTCTGAGTTGGGCCGGTCCTTGTTGATGAGGACAAGGCTGCGGTCCATCATGAAATGCCACGTCGGTCCGTCGAGGCTGTAGAAGCGACCGAAACCATCGGGGAGGCAAAACTCGGCTGGCCACCAATGGCGGCCCTCCATCTCGGCGCGCAGAAGCTCTTCGAAGCGGGGCTTGTATTCATCCGAGACCGCTGCCATCACGTCCGAGACTTTGCCGCCGTCGTGCAACACACCCTCCGCGGTGCCCTCCCAGTCACCGCTCCAGTCGGGGAGGGTAGGCTGCTTCGTGCCGCCGCCAGCTGCCTTGCGCCAGGCCTCGTAGTGCTCTTCGGCCGAGCCGTAGGGATAGGGGCTGCGAATTACCACCCCGAGGCCGCCTGATCCTTTTGCGTTGGCAAGCTTGCCGTCGATCCCCTGCCCTCTCCACGTGTTGCGCCAGAATTCCCCCGACGTCATGTTGGCGTAAGGGTCATTCTCCACGATGTTGGGCCCACCCGGAATGAACAACCGCTTCCACTCTTCCGCAGACTTGATATCGGCGAAGGGATGCGCCGGATCGAATGCGGGAGATTGCCCCCAGGCTCGCCCGCCAGCGGTAATAAGGCCCGCTATGAGCACCCCAAGCCAGGCCGCCGAGAGCGCAGTCGCGCATGCCACGATCATTCTCATGGTTGTCTCCTCGAGATCAGCGGAGGCTAATGAACTCCGTCAAGTCATGTGCGCAAATGCTCATCGGCACCTATCAAACCGCAAAACGCGGTGGCTCTTCGTTCGGTGCTGACTTCCCTTTCACAGTTCTGATCGGCGGCGCTTTGCGGTCGCTCCCCGCTAATGAGGACAGGGCAGAACCCGGTTGCTGGTTTTGCGTCATGTGAAGAGAGGCTTGCGGCGGCAGGATCATGAGGACTCGCAGTCCAGCTGGGTCCGCCGAATGCATTTCGATTCCGCCGCCGTGGCGCTTGATGATGTCGCGGGCGATCGACAGGCCGAGGCCGAAACCGCTGCTATCCGGAGCGCGCGCGTCATCGCTCTTAAAGAACGGCTCAAATACCTTCTCCCGCAGCGCCACCGGAATTCCGGGACCGTCGTCAGTCACCTCGATTGCGATTCTGTACGACTCCTCCTTGCGGAGCGCAACGGTCACGGTACTGCCGTGCTTGACGGCATTTTCCACGATGTTGGTGACGGCCCGCGACAGCGCACGCTGCCGGCAGGCGTAGGACAGGCGCGCTGGACCGACATAGGACACCGCGTACCCCATGTCGGTGAAATCCGAACAGACCGTCTGCAGCAAGCTCGGTAGGTCAATGCGCGACACCGCCTCCGATTGCGCGTCATCCCGCAGATGCTCCAGCGTCTCGTCCAGCATGCGGCCGACATGGGTGAGATCGCTCAGCATCGCGCTTCTCAAGTGGTCCTGGTTGACGCGTTCGGCGCGCAGCCGCAGTCGCGTCAGTGGCGTCCGGAGATCGTGGCTGATCGCAGCCAGCATCCGGGTCCGATCGTCGAGCAGCGCGCGAATGCGTGCGCGCATGTCGTTCAGGGCGTCGGTGACGCGGAGGATTTCGCGCGGTCCGCGCCGACTGAGTACGTCATTCCCCTGCGGCGAGCGGCCGAACGCGGCCGCCGCCGCCGCGACATCGGTCAACGGTGCGATGATCCAGCGCACGGCATAGATCGATAGCAGCGGCGCGGAAACGAGGACGATCATCAGTAGCAGGGCGGCCGGCGTCAGAAATATCGGCCACAGATTTACTTTCGGTACGTCGTTGAATACGAGCGCATGGTCGACGTCGAGCCTGGTGACGATCTGCAGCGGGGAACCATTGCCGTGGTGGACGCCCTCCAGCACGTCGATACCCGGCTGGGACTTCAACTGCCGCAGCGCAGGCCGGAAGGTCAGCGGCAAGCCTTCATTGTCCTGCGCCGGCTTAAGCTCCGAGGAGGCGACGCGTTCGACCCGCAGTCCGGAGCCGCGGATGGTCGCCAGCAGCGTGTCGATTTCAGCCTGACTTTGGGCCGCCCGGATCAGCCGGGTGGCATCGACGATGCGCGCGACGGTGAAAACCGGGCTGTCCTGCGGCGGATCGAACAGCAACAATATGATCGTAACGACGATTGCAATGCCGAGCAGCACCGAAACAGCGACGACGCCGGTGACCTGGGTGGTGATGCTCCGCGGCATCAGGTGGTCGGACAATCTCATCAGGCAGGCTCGACGGCCGACGTGAAGACGTAGCCGCCGAGCCGCACCGTCTTGATCATCGAGCGTTCCCTCGCGTCCGGCTCGATCTTCTGCCGAATCCGGCTGATATGGACGTCGATGCTGCGCTCGATCGGTCCGGCATGACCGCCGTGAACCATCTCGATGAGCTGCTCCCGTGACATGACCTGTCCGGGATTGCGGCAGAACGCCAGCATGAGGTCGAACTCGATACTGGTCAGCGTGATCTTTACCCCAGCGGGATCATAGATTTCGCGCGCCAAGGGATCGATGCGCCATCCGGCGAAAGTCAGCGGTAGCGGTCGGGGTCGAACCGACGCCGACCGGCCCTCGGCGCGACGCAGCAACGCCCGGATCCGCGCCACCAGCTCGCGCGAATTAAAAGGTTTGACAACATAGTCGTCGGCGCCGAGTTCGAGACCAAGAATCCGGTCAATATCCTCGCCGCGCGCGGTGAGCATGATAATGGGAATTGAGGATGAGGTCCGGAGTCTGCGGCAGATGCTAAGCCCGTCCTCGCCCGGCAGCATAACGTCGAGAACAACGAGGTCGATGCTTTCACGGTTGAGGACAGCATCCATGTCGACAGCCGAACCGACGAAGCACGGCGCAAATCCGCTGTCCTCCAGCACGTCAGTCAGCAGGCGCGCGATCTCGCGATCATCTTCGACGCAGAGAATACGGGCGTTTGCGATCGAGGAAGTGACGGGTGAGGTAAGTGTGCTCTTGTGAAGGGTCGACATCACTCCAGTCTATGGGGGGCCACAAGGGGAAAGCAGCACGTAAATATTTTTTTTGTTAACGGGCGGGCCAAAGATGGCCGAAATAAGTCACAATGGACCGCCTCGATGGCCCAGAGCGAGGCCGCCACCACAAAGCCCGAAGAGCTGCAAGCGCCCGAGCATCCCGGCCCATCTGCGGCAGCCGCATGCGCGTCATTGAGACCGTCTTGCCCGGGGCAACGGCCCAAGCACCGGCCGACGCCACTTCCGACGAAGATCCGGATCGACACCTCATGATGATAATCTCAGAGCCATCGCCCGAAAAACCGTTCCCTGTTCGTCGCTCCTCAGCCGGCGACGGTTTCAGCTCGCTCCGATGCTGCCTTCACCACCCGACAGCCCCTCCGGTCTTCACCGACACACACCGGCCCGCAGATCAAAAGAACGCATTGCCTCCGAAATTCGACCTTTCCACCCCCGATTGTCTTTGTGCTTCGTAATCACCTGGAATTATTACACCAAATCGCTTTTAATTCGTACACCGACCCATGAAAGCGGCCAGTTGATTAGGGCGCAGTCCGGCGGCTGCGCCCGCGTGCGCGCAGCTGGAAACGCGATCGCCGAACGTCTCGCTCCGCGAAGACGGCACGAAGATCGTCCTACCGTGCGCTGTCTGAACGGCGCGTGTTGATCGAGAATCCGACAGGCCAGGTGGCGGCGTTACGCGGTGGGGAGCCAAGTGCGACTGCCTTGGGGCCGGCACCGGTGGCTCTACGCCGGGGCTTGGCGGATAGATCGGCGCCGACGATGATGGCATTGCCTTGATGGGCGGCGGCGGTGTGAATTGGTATTGCACGCCTTGGCCATGGGCCGGCTCCAGCAACGTGAAAATGCCGCCCACCAGCAGCAAGGGGGCGATGGCAAATCGGGTCATCTTCGTACGCTCGGCTTGTTTTCACCTATATAAGAACGAATGAGCGAGGATGCCGTAGGCGGAACCTAAAACATCCGTGAATACCCCGGCGGCGGCGACGGCCGCGAGCACCGGCCCCGCATACGGCGCGGCCTTGGCAATGATCTTGCCATACGTGGGGGCTGCAACGGCCAACAAATGGGCGCCGGTCAATGGCGGTATTGGCAAGCTGTTAATCAGGACGAACCACACGCTGAGGTCTCCGATAACCTCGATCAACGCAAATGTCGTCGCCGAGGCCGTATCGGGCAGCACCGGCAACAGGAGCGGGCGCATCAGTCGCAGCGCCGCGGCGCTGATCAGGGTTGCGGCGGCGCCAGCCGCAACCACAATCGGCAATCCGATACGACCAAGCCGCAACTCGAGGGGATCGACGGCAATCGGCTTGATCCATCCGACCGAGAAGAGCACACCGGCCGCCGTGCCGAGGATGTCGAGGTGCACCAGCGGGCTGACACGCAGCCGTCCGTCAAAGCGCGGACCATGATCGCCCATCGCGACCGCCGCTACCGCGACAGTGAAACCGTGCACCGCCGCAATAAACACATAGGCAACAAGGCGCAGCACGACCTGCTGCAGCGACAGATCGGTCACACCGCTACCGTCCGGTCTTCGCGCATCCGCATTATTGCCGCCTATTTCCTCAAGGTCATTTTGCGTTGCGCGTCCTGGTCGGGGGTCAGTTCCTCGGCACCGGGCGCATAGCCGTTGTTGCTCAACAAAAAAGCCGTCAGATCAGCGTAGGATTGGGGACTGAGCTGCCCCGGCCGGTCCGGCGGCATCAGTGTGTTGACATAGCCAAACAGCCCCGCGACATCGCCCGAGCCCCAATGCTGACGGAAATACGAGCCTTTGAGCGGGGCGCCACCGAACTCGCCATTATCGAGCGTGGAGCCGTGACAGTCTTGGCAGTTCTTTTGATAGATCGTCTTGCCACGCTGCACCTGCGCTTCCGTGAATGCGGGCGGCCTTTGCTCTCGCCCCTGCGCGGACGCCTGCAGGGTCGCGGCGGTGACGAGCGAGAAGCCTGCGGCAGCAACGAAGGCCACCCCGAACGGGCTTTCCGGCGGTTTGCTCACGAGCATGACGAGACCTATGGTTTGAGGGTTGGGTGTGGCGGCTTGACGCACCTCATGGAGTCCACAACATCGCCCTGTCATGGTCCGAATCGCCACCTTCCGGGGAACAACTATGCCCAAGGCGTTTTGAAATCTCAGCATGTCAAACGCCACGCAGTTGCAGGGTGACAGCCTGCGAAGGCAACTGCAAGCTTTCCAAGACTATGCCGGCGGCCATCGGCTGACCATCGATAAATCACTCCGACTCGAAGACATCGGCAAGGCGCCCTGGACCAACATTCAACGAGGAGCGTTGGGACATTCATTGCTGCGGTGAAAAAGGGAAAGGTCGAGAAAGGTTCAAGCCTTATCGTGGAGTCCCTCAGGCTGTCCCGACGGGACGTTGATATTCCCTGAGCATTTTCCTCCATCTCACTCGCGCAGGGATCACCATTGTCAGCCTGATGGCATTCAGACCTACACCCATCCGGCTGACACTATAAAAACTCATCACAAGCATCCTGATCATGTCGCGGGCGAACGAGGAGAGCGTGACCAAAGCAAAACGCGTGCGCGCCGCGTGGCAGAAAAAGCGTGATGACATTGGCACTGCGAACCGAACCGCGAAATGTCCCGCATGGCTGATCCCCAAGCCCGGTCGCAAAGGTTCTGACGTGGACCCCCAACGCGCCGCGGTGATCCACCCATCTTCCATGACGCCGCAGATCGCGGCATGGGCACCGACTTGATTTCCAGGCGATTGAACGAAGAGAAAGTACCAAGGTTCAGCGAGTCGGAACGGAGGTACAAGAGCCGTCTTTACAAAATTCTTACGACGGCCCGGCGTCTCGACTGAAATTCTCCAAGGACCCAAACCAAATATAAGCTGCGCATGAATTAACAACTCGCGATCTCGGGGTGGCACTGCACAAGGATCGGATCATCGCGGACCCTCTCAACAAGGGTTGCGACTGAAGGCTGAGTGGCACGCGGAATCCCTACCAGATGGGCGTCCAGCCCCGGCGACGCGCCGCACGTCTTGAGCGCCCTGAGTAATTGAGTAAGAACAATACTTAAAACTTAACTTTCGGAGTCATTATCTGCGGTTATTTCGTCGGGAAAAGGCGATTTAAGCTGCACTTCTTCACGGGCATCACAGACAATCGTCATCTCGTATCTAGCCACAGCCACTTACTCTACACGCTAAAAATATCTCCTGGAATATTATAGACTAACACTAAGAATAAGCATCACAAGTAAAAGAAAAATAAATATACTAAGCAATATCAACGCTTGTCTTCTTTCATCCATTGCCTAACCTCGGAAATTATCGATAGTTCCAATAACGAAAGCAAAGAATACAACTCCGAAGAATACGAACATCGCTAACTTAGCACTTATAGAACTCAAAAACCCCACAAGTAAGATGAACGGGGCTTGGTTCAAGTTGGCCACGCGTGGCGAAAATGACGGGAACCCGGACTCGGTTAACCAGTTCATCCGGGGCCGCAGGCACCTGCGGGCATATCCTCCACTCCCATCCTAGTCGCAACCGCCTTGTAAAAGCGGACCAAAGGCAGGGCTTGACGGGAGAACGCCACAGAATTCGTCTCTCATATTCAACCTCGTTAGTTGGGCGAGGAGGTGTCACGAAGAGTGAATCACCGGCACAGCCCACCATCGCGGACGGCGAGACGCCAGTCTGAGTCTAGGTCGCGGAACGCACCCCAGTATGCCAAGGAAAATTGCTGGGATCATCCGGTGAGGCACTTCGCCCTGGAAGACGGCGCCCGATCACAACTATCTAATTGATTTCAAACGTGATTAATCGTCTTCATCATGAGCAACAAGGACTCCGAGGTCGGAATCGCTGGGACGATGTGCATAGCAACAGGAGCCGAACGTGTGGCAAATTCCACGGCCATGACTTTGGCGAAGTTCACTACCACCTCCACGACGGCTCATGTTGATGTGAGAGCAACCTACTGAACTTGCTCAACATTCGGCTGGACCTCCTATACGGGTTCCAAGTGGCTCAAGTGGCGCCGATGCAATCAGCGCATTGAAAGCGCGTGAAACCATCGCGCGGGACGATTGCCATGCGCGACCATAGGAAGCGCCGGGAGAAAAACGTATCGCCCGCCCCCAGGGCGTTCACCCAGGCGCCGGATGATGCTGCGTCGCCGCCGCTGATTGATAAAACGGCTGCTCCCGATCCGGAAACCGGATCGGGAGCAGCCAACTCTCTTGCTCAATTCTAATGCGCAGTGAAGAGTGTGGCGAGAAACCCAGAGCAACCGTAGTCGGCAAACGCTCTTGGAGAGGTGCATGATCAAGCGCGCATTTGGCTCTACTGGTCTTGCGGTTTCTGCACTCGGCCTTGGATGCAACAATTTCGGGATGCGGCTCGACCTCGACAAGACCAGGGCCGTGGTCGAGGCGGCAACTGAAGTCGGCATCAACTTCATTGATACTGCTGACGTCTATGGCGATCGCGGCGGCTCAGAGAGACTGCTGGGCACCGCGCTGGGTACCCGCCGCAAGGACTTCATCCTTGCCACAAAATTCGGCTTGCCCATGGACCCCGGAGGCCGCCTCCAGGGTGGCTCGCGCAGCTATGTTTTGTCGGCCGCCGAAGCGAGCCTGAAGCGACTCAAGACCGAGTGGATCGATATCTATTACTTGCACCGCCCTGATCCGGCGACGCCGATCGAGGAGACGTTGGGCGCGCTCGATGAACTGGTGCGGCAGGGCAAGGTCCGCTATGCGGGCTGCTCCAATCTGCCCGGCCCAGAGGTCGCTGATGCCATGAACCTTGCCCGGACGAAGAAACTCGCGGGGTTCGTGGCCGTACAGGACGAATACAACTTGCTGTCCCGGCAGATCGAAACGAGCCTCGTGCCGGTCATCGAGCGCTTTGGACTCGCGCTCGTCCCCTACTACCCGCTGGCGAGCGGCCTCTTAACCGGCAAATACCGCAAGGGCCAGCCGATGCCAACCGGCACACGGTTGTCTGACCCCCGCTTCTCGGCGCGGTTCGCAAATGAGCAGAATCTTGAGATGGTCGAGCGGCTCGCGGCGTTCTGTGCGCAGCGCGGCCGTACGATGCTGGATCTTGCCTTTGGCTGGCTTCTGGCGCGGCCTTATGTGGCGAGCGTCATCGCCGGCGCGACCACGCCCGAGCAGGTGCGGCAGAACGCAGCAAGGCTCCGCTGGGAGCTGACCGCAGACGAGATCGCGGCGGTTGACCTGATCGCCGCGAGATAATCGGCGACGAGAATACTCGAGATCGCGTTATCGTTACTGCCGCCGCGACGGTGGCGATGGGTTTCGCCGCGATCTTGCAATGCCCGATCGGGGCCAAGGGCGCCGATCGATATGGGCCTGCGTGAGTCGCCAATCCGCTTCGTGCCATCTCAATGTCTCTTAACGCGCATCTTCGCCTCATTGCCGGACTGGCCTGCCTCCGGCAGCGGAACGGTCAGGCCAGACGGAAGACGGTGACGGGCGAGACGCGATGCGACCACCCCGCGAGGCGGTCTCACTTTTGTGATCGACCGAAATACCGCAGGTCCGGCGGCGGCTGGTCCTTTTTGGCAGGCATGAGCAAACCATCACCACTCAAAAAGTAGATTTCTTTGCCGATGCCGACATGAACATTGTCTTCCGCGCATACGGTTTCCTTCCACCAGATCGGCTGTTTGGTCGGGGTGCGGCGGTAATCTTTGGTGACCGTCCACGGTCGCGTGAGCGCGTGATCAAACGTGGTGATTTCGTCATGCAGCATGTTCGGGTCGATCTTGTCGAGGTAGATCCGTTCCTTGATGATTGTCTGATTGTCTTCGTGGAGCGGGATGCCGGTCATCTCATATGTGCGCGGACCCTTCAGTCCCCGGGTTTCGACCACCAGCACGTCATAGCGGCCATCGCCATCCTCATCGACCCATCGGCCGATCGAATAGCCCGTAAACTGGGGATCTTCCGCCATATTGGCAGGAAAGTCGCGACCATCGGTGTAAATCCGACGGCTGTCATGAATGTGGTCGATCAGGATGTAGGTGGTCTCGGGCAGAACCACGACTTCCATCTCTCCGTAAGGCCCCATCACGCGCGGCATCCCCGGCGACAGGCACAGGACGGTCGGATCACCGGCTTGGCCACCGAGCGCCTGATCCGCCAAGTTCGCCTCGAAAACCGCCTGATATTCTGGCGTCAGCGGCGCCTCTTGCCCTGGTCCGGCGGGCTTGTGCGGATCGTATTGGACACCACGGTAGCGACCGCTCGGTACGGCGACGCGACCCCATTCACCCTTCAGATCCGGGTATTTGGAGTCATCGAAGGCCGGTGCATCGGTTGGCGCGAGAAATGCGGTCGTCAGCGCCGTTACGCAGATAAGATGCCGGACGCGCATGCGTGGTCTCCCAAAAATTAAGCGGTATCGTTGCGAAGCAGAAGCGTAATATCCTGATCCGGAGTTGACCAGGGAGGAATACCCATGAACCTCGCACGAGGAGCACGCACCGATTTCGTTTCGCGGCGCCAAGCTCTGATTCTGCTCGGCGCAGCCGCGGCTGTCCATGACGTTGACGCGGCTGAACAGGCAATCGCGCAGCCGGTCTCTCTCGACCACATCAACATTCGGGTCTCGAATGTCGCCAAAACCGCGGAATTCTACATGGGGCTGTTCGACGCGCCGGTTCTCAGGAATGGGGCTCTCCGAGCCCAGCCCACGTCGCCGCCCAGCGAAGGGTTTTTCCTCAAGTTCGGCGACGGCTATCTCGCGATATCGCAGGCGTTTGCACCAGACCGGCCCGATCTCGATCACTATTCGGTTGGGCTTCGCGATTACGACAAGGCGCGGCTGACGAGGCGATTGCAGGAGAGCGATATCGCGGTACCACCGCGATCGTCAGCTGATGTCTGGGTTGCCGACTTGGATGGAGCTTTGATGCAGTTGAGACAGCCCGGCGGTTGGGCGCGCCAGACCGCTACGCCGTATCAGGGTCCTCCACGCGTCGGCCCCGCGTTGTTGCCGCTGTCGATCAGCCGCACCGGCCTGCGCACCGCAGACCTTGGGCGCGCCGGCGACTTTTACGCTCGTCTGTTCGGCACCGAGATCGCGTCGTCGGTTCCAGCTCGTTCAAGGATGTTTGGATTGGGCGACTCGGTCCTCGAATTGATCTCTGCCCCCGCCGATGCGGGTCCTGCAATGCGCCGGTTGGATTACATCCAGGTAGCGGTGAAGGATTCCTCCGTCGACACGACGAGGCGCGTTTTGCGCGAGCGAGGACTAAATGTCGGCGATGGAGCGGCTGCCGGATCGCTGCGCATCTCCGATCCGGACGGGCTGCGAATCGAAATCGCCGCGAACTGAATCTGAAGCAGCAAGCCAATAGGGCGGTGAGTGGGAGGGGCCGGGCGACGTCTCGCTCGACGGTGAGCGCCGGATCGCCTGCCGGCTCGGAGCGTGAATGAACGCCGGTCCGCCGTTTACATCCCACCGACGCACGTCCTTCGTTGCCGCCGCACGAGAATCATTCACGGCTCGGATAGGCGGAGTCGGGCAAGGATTCGAGCGCCACGGAGTGAGACCATGAATAAAATCGTCAAGATGTTGCTGTTCGGCACTGCAGCGGTCGCCCTGTCGATGCGAGCAGGCCAAATTTCCGCGCAGATGCCGGCAGCAATTGATGCGCCTGGGCAGACGGTGGTCGCGAGGCTGCACGCCGAAGGGGCGCAAGTCTACGAATGCAAGGCTGACGCCCAGGGCAAGCTGACTTGGCAAATCCGCGAGCCAATTGCGACGCTATTCCTCGATGGCAGGACGATTGGAAGGCATTATGCAGGGCCAACCTGGGAGCACACGGACGGCAGTGTGGTTGTCGGTAAAGTCGTTGGGATTGCGTTGGGCGCAACGCCCAATGACATCCCATGGCTAAGACTCGAAGTGGTGGCGCGGCGCGGCAATGGGATGCTGTCGGGCGTGACGACGGTACAGCGCATCAACACAAGAGGCGGTTCCGCCCAAGGTCCGTGTGACAACACAGGCGCATATCTTAGTGTTCCGTACTCGGCGGAGTACGTCTTTCTCGGCAGGGCCTGAGTTCGGAGCTGATTAATGCGTGACAGTCCCCCGCAGCATGCGGGAGATTTATGAGGCGAGCAGGCATGATGGTCGCCGCAGGGACGAGGATGCTCCCCGCCCCCGTACGGATCCCGGCGTGCGCTGCCAACGCACCGGGGTCCTCCCTCGGGTTTTGGCGTCGAAGCGGAGCCGACGAAGTCGAAGGTTTCGGAACTTCCCCGGCTTCTCGCGTTGCTTGGCCGCCTGGCCGCCAAAACGGATCAGCGGGGTTTTGTCGGGTGCAACGCCAGTTCGAACCGGCACATTCTCCCTTTAGTTCGTTGAGGACGTCCCCGCCTCGTGACTGGACTTGTTGATGAGGCCCAATGCCTCTCCGAGTAAGCGCAGATTTGAAAGCCAATGCTGCTATCCGAGTGCCCCCAAACTACCTTGAGGTCACAGCAGGTTTCGACTTCGCGCGTGCAAAACGACTTTGGCCGATTGGTCGAGTGGCGACAGCACCGGTTGCCGCGCGGTGATAACTCCTATCGCGGTCGCCGATCTCGATAACGCAGTGTCGCGACAGCGACCAATTCCACGCGGTGCGATGGCCAAATCACGATGACCGACTGCCCGGTCCTCAACAACTGTACGCTACTACCCTGGAGGTGGAACCGCGCAAGCACATGCGCTACGAGCGCCGCCCAGGTCTTGCTTGCTGAGCGCGCCGCATTCTTTCCCTAGGTTCTGGCAGCAACTGCTTCTGCCGAGCAGGGTCAGCGACCGACGGGTCTGTGACGCTCGAGGCGATAGCCGACACCGGACTCCGATATTAGCAGCTTCGGCTCGGACGGGTCGACTTCGAGCTTCTGGCGCAGCTGTCGCATCAGCGTGCGTACGTATTGCACGTTGTTGGGCGAGGGGTTGCCCCAAATGTCGTTCATGAGCTGGTTGTGTGTGATCACCGACCCTAGGCGCGAGGCGAGCAGATGCATCAGCCGATATTCCTGGCGCGTCAACGCAATGTACCGCCCATCGAGCGTCACTACGCGCGAGACGAGATCAACGGTGAGCGGCCCGGTCCGCACCACCGAGTCCTTGTCAATGGCCTTGTGATAGCGGCGCAGCGCCGCTTCGCAGCGGGCGGCGAGCTCAGCAATGCCGAATGGCTTGACCAAATAGTCGTCGGCACCGCTGTGCAGAAGGTGCACCTTGCGCTCCTCGTCGGCCTGGATCGACAGGACAATGATTGGGACGTTCGACGACGATCGTATCGTATTGAGGACTTCGGCTCCGCTCATATCCGGCAAGCCAAGGTCGAGAATGATCAGGTCGGGACGGCTTTGAGCTACGGCGTTCAGCCCCGTTGAAGCATTTACGGCCACCCGAACCGAATAGCCATGCAATTCCAAACCCGCCCTGACGAAACGCCTGATCTGCGGTTCGTCGTCGATCACCAAGATCGTGTTATCCGCCTTGCCCATCGCTCAACGGCACCGCTTGATGGATCGAGATCGCGCTGACCTCGTCATGCTGGCCTTCACCAGCGCTTACGAACGCCCTGCGTCGCCGGTTGTAGCGAGGGCACACGGGCATGCTCGCCGCCAGTCCGATTGCCGCCAGCTTGACAGACCTTTCGACCCCTAAGGTCCCCCTGAAGAGCAAGGCCCCTCCCATCAGCCAACAGTTTTCGCCACTCCACTGGATTGCCGCGGATATTTTCCGTCGTGGCAATGTAATTGCCGGCTCCGTCTCGAACCGACGCAATTCACGCTGGGCGGTCATCAGAGTATCATTTCAGCTGGGCAGAATGACCACGTTCGGATTGAAGTTGCCGTTGAACGTCATTCGACGTCTTTGCGAGTCTTGCACGTGTGATAACAAAATCCATATGCATATGAGATCGATCACATAGTTTTAAAATATCTTCTATGAAAGTGAGCATCCGGCAGAGCCGCGGGTTTTAGAGTTGAGCCGCTCAAAGCGGCCTTGGGCTGGCTAACGCGACCCCGCATAACACGCCCGGATCGCATTCGCTTCGGGCGACCGATCAACCCTCCCGTAAGACCTTCATTCTCGGTTGGATCGGGTTCATGATGGCCGGTCATCCTTGGCGGCATCCTCCTCGATCGGCTTCCCGGTCGACGGCCAACCCATCGAATACAACTCTCCATCGGCTTCTCGCTTGCTGCAAAGGTTCTCATCGGAAGTTGTAATTCGTGCAGGTCGCGCCGAGCCTCCTGAATGGCCGCAAAGCCAGCCTCAGCACCCGCAGGCTCACCCTTGATCGAGGGTCTGTCGGGTCAGGCCAGCACAGATAACGGCCTGGCCGCGGTAGACTCATCGATCTGCGGTGATTGCATTAGCTGCATGGGAGTAGTCGCGGCTGTTGCTTCTTGCGCTGAAGGACAAGCTTCGGCCTGGGCTTCGTGCTACGACGTTCAGGCGGGGACGCCTTGACTGCACCACGAAACAGCAATACAGGAGGCGCAAGGCTGGCCTGAATTATCACGCAAGCACAGTATGTTAGGTCTTAGCGAGCAGATCACTATGAGCTGAACGCTTTTGCGCAGATCACAATATGGTTGAATCAAAGACGTTGGCTCCCTCCGGGGGGTATGGGGAGGACGTCTAGCGCAGATCGGGAGGGGTAAGTCCCTATGAAACGTCGATTGATGATTGGCTCCTTGGCGGCTGCCGCGTTCGCGGTCCTGACACTCACGCTCTCCGCGTCACCGACGGTTGCCGACGAGAATTACCCAACGAAGCCGATCCGGATTATCGTTCCAGAAGTGGTAGGGTCGGCCGCCGACCTCTTGTCGCGAATCATCGGACAGCGGATCGGCGAGGCGCTCGGCCAGCCGGTTGCTTACGAAAATCTTTTTCTTGAGGCTGGCGTTGAGAAGGGGATGAAATCTGCGCCCGACGGCTACACGCTGATCTACGGGTCCTCCGGCAATCTCCCGCTTCTGCCGCACGTGAGGAAGGTCTCATTCGATCCCACCAAGGATCTGACGCCTGTCGCGCGCTTCGTCATTCAACCGACGCTTATAGCCAGCAATCCCTCGCTGCCTGTCACGACGCTGCAGGAACTGGTCGCCTTGATCAAAGCCAACCCGGACAAGATCCGGATGTCGACCGCCGGGGCCGGAACGGCCGGCCATTTCGCCGGGGAAATGTTCATCGCGATGACCGGCATCAAGCCCGTGGTGGTTCACTACAACGGCGGCGGTCCGGCGATCGAGGCCGTCGTCGACAACGACTCTCAGTGGACTACGGCGCCGATCGCGGGTCGCATGCCGCATGTCCGCACGGGAAAGCTTCGCGCGCTCGCGATCGGCGGCTCGGCGCGTCTGTCGCTGTTGCCGGATGTGCCGACCGTCGCCGAATCCGGCTATCCGGGATTCGACGCGGTCGGCTGGGGCGGCATTTTCGTGCCGAACGGCACGCCGCAGCCGATCATCGACAAGCTTGCCGCGACAATCGCGAGGGTCGTCACTCTGGCGGACGTGAAGGCGCAATTCGCAGCACAAGGCACCGAGCCGGCGAGCAGCACCCAAGGCGAAATGGCAAAAATGGTGCAAGACGACTATGCGCGTTTCGGCGAGTTGGCAAAGCGCCTCGGCCTCAGCGTGGACTGAGGCGTTTGCTGGCATTCGTATCGATCGATCCAGCTGCGTAGCCCGGCTGGACCGCAGCGACATCGGGGAACCGCCGTAATCCTGTCCGGATGCTGCTTCGCCCCATCTGGGCTAAAATACCGTGCGAGAACCTATCGGGAGGGTCGAGACAAATGAGGCACCTATCGACGAAGACAACAGCACTGGCGTTCGCAGGGCTCGCCGCAACCGCGACGCTCGCCCGCGCACAGCAGGACTATCCGACGAAGCCGATCCATTTCATCGCCACCGAGGTGATCGGATCGGCAACGGATATCCAGGCACGCATTATCGCCAAAGGCATGGCTCCGCTGCTTGGCCAGCGGATCGAGATTGAGAACATATTCGGCGAGCCGGGGCTCCAGAAGGCTGTC
Source organism: Xanthobacteraceae bacterium (assembly GCA_030037185.1). Next base: position 16,267 of record JASHRR010000759.1, read on the forward strand.
AAATCCGCGCCCGACGGTTACACCATCGTTTACGGCGGCGCCGGGACGCTGGCGATCCTCCCCCACATCAAGAAGGTGTCGTTCGACCCGTTGCACGATCTCACGCCGGTTGGCCGTTTCGCGATCAGCCCGACGCTGCTCGCAGTCAATCCGTCACTGCCGGCCCACGATGTCGCAGAGCTCGTCGCCCTGATGAAAGCTAATCCCGGGAAGCTCAAGATGTCGACGGCCGGGGCCGGCACAGCCGGCCACTTCGCGGGCGAGATGTTCATCGCCATGGCCGGCGTGAAGCCGGTCGTCGTTCACTATCCGGGCGGCGGCCCCGCGATCGAGGCGGTGGTCAACAACGACTCGCAGTGGACTATGGCGCCCATCGCGGGCCGCCTGCCACACGTGCGCAGCGGAAAGCTTCGCGCGCTCGCCACCGGCGGAACCACGCGCCTAGCGGCGCTGCCGGATGTGCCGACGATCGCGGAATCCGGCTACCCGGGTTACAACTCGGTCGGCTGGGCGGGTATCTACGTGCCGAACGGCACGCCGCAACCGATCATCGACAAGCTCAACGCCGCCATCGTCAAGGCCGTCACCCTGCCGGAGGTCAAAGAGGAATTTGCCCAACAGGGCGTCGAGGGCGCAAGCAGCACTCAGGCCGAAGTCGCCAAGATGCTGCGCGAAGATTACGTCCATATCGGCGAACTCGCGCGCAGCATCGGGCTTAGCGCGGAATGAGGGAAGGGGCGACTCCCGGCGGACAAGCCAAACCCCGACGAGCTTGGCGCGCGCGAGCGCGCCTTTGCCCGACCCACCAGTCTCCCACTGCGCATTATCACACCGTGGACCGCTCCACGTTGGCGATGCGGCTCGGCACGCTGAATTGGCGGCGGCACACATCAGCCAGCACCGCCATGCCTTCGCGGATGTCCGCGTGAGACGGATGGCCGAAACACAGCCGTAGCCGGCTCTTGCCATAAGGCTTGTCCGGCGACCATTCGAAGCCCGGATTAATGGCGACGCCTGCCGCGAGGGCGGCCTGGGCGAGCTTTTGGGTGTCAACCACGTCGGGCAGCTTGACCCACAGGAAGATGCCGCCCCTCGGTTCATCGAACTCGGCCGCGGTGCCGAACTGCTCGGCGAGCGATTCCATCATGGTTTCGAGCTTGGCACGTAACGCCCGCCTCAGTTCCGGCACGTGGGCGGCAAAATGCGACTCGCAGTATTCGGCGAGCACCATCTGCTCGAGGGCGCCGGTGCCGGCGTCGGTCTTGAGCGGCAGCATGCGCGACAGCAGCGCCCAGTCGGCCACCACGTATCCGACCCGCAGCGCCGGCGCGATCGATTTGGAAAATGAACCGATGTGAATGACGTTCCGGCTCTGGCTCAGCGCGTAAATCGCCGCCGGCCGTTTGCCGTCCCAGATGAGGTCGGCATAGCAGTCGTCTTCGAAGATCGGCACGTTGTGGGCTTCGGCCAGGCGCAGCAGCTCCAGCCGCCGCTGTTCGCCCATGATAGTGCCGGTCGGGTTTTGCACCGTGGGGATGGTGTAGATGTATTTGGGCTGGACGCCGCGCGCCTTGAGATCGTCGAGCGCGGCGGACAGCGCATCGAGGCGCAGCCCTTCGTTATCGAGCGGCACCCCGATGGCCTTGACGCCGAGACGGGCAAGGCGGTTGAGCGAGCCGAAATACGTGACCTGCTCGACCAGCACGGTGTCGCCGTGCGAAAGCAGGAGGCCGTTGACCAGCTCTATCCCCTGGAGCGAGCCCGAGGTGATAAGAATCTCATCTGCGGTGCAGGAAATTCCCGCGTCGGCCCTGAGCTTCCCGACGAGAAATTCGCGCAGCCGCCGATAGCCGAGGGAGCCGCTTTCGAGCCCATAGGTCGCTAGCGTCTTGCCCTCGCGCTTGAGCACGGAGGTTGCCGCCGAGATCAATTCGTCGACCGGCACCTGCGCGGCGTCGTTGTGGCCGCCGATGAAATTGTACTTGGGAAATCCGTTCCACCTCCCCGCCGGGGCCGGCAGATCGGCCGCCAGCAGAGTGCCGAAGTCGAACGGTTTGGCGGCGGTCACGAATGTGTCCATGATAACTCCAGGCAGCGTTCTCGGCCTATCGAATTAGAGCATTCTTGCTGGCCTGCAGCTTTAAGATATGGTCACGAACGGCTGCTCTTTTACCGCCCCGACCAGCCCGTAGAACGCCTCGTTGACCTTCGGCCATGCCGGCAGCTTCGCCATGTTGTCGAGCCAACGTCTGATGTTCGGATATGCCGAAAAATCGACCTTGATGATCTCGCCGATCGACACCAGGCAGGCGCCGAAATAGTCGGCAATCGTAACCTGATCGCCGCACAGATAACTCTTGTCGGGGCCGATCCAGTGATCATTGAGCACCTTCAGCCAGCGCTTGGAGTGTTCCCTGCCCATTTCGAGGGTGGCGGCCTGGGCCTCGTCGCTGCGCCCTTTGAAGTTCGGGAACAGCTGCGGGTAGCACAGCCCGTAACCAAAATCGCGATAGAAGTTGGTGTTGATCCAATCCATCACCTCGTTGACCCTGGCCCGCTGCTTGAGGTCCTTGGGGTAGGCCGGTGAGCCGACCTTATCGGCAAGGTATTTTAGAATCGCCGAGCTTTCGGTAAGGCGCAGGTCGCCATCTTCGAGCATCGGCACCAGGCAGTTCGGATTGATGGCGGAATAGGGCGGCTGATAATGCGCGCCGGTCATGATATCGACCTCTTCCTCCTCCACCGGGACCTGGTGCTCGGCGATAAACAGCCGCACGGGCCTGCTCGTTGTCGATACAGGGTGCATGTAGAGCTTCATGGTCCGTCTCCCTCCCTGGAAAATACCGCCTTACCGCAGCGTGTTTGAGTCGCGTGCAACGGCATACGCAGGCTTGTCCCGCGTATCTATCCGCTTGCAAAAAGTGTTTTGCTTTCGATGGATCGCGGGGTCAAGCTCGATCAAGACGGGCGGCAGGCGGGCTTTCGCGCGCCGACCCAGCCGGCCACGTGTATCGCGCCGCAAATGCCTATATAATGGGAATTGCCGATGACAATGTACGCCTATACCAGCACGTAACGTGCAGTCCGGATTGGGGAAATCCGACTGCCGCGAGGAGCCAGAACGCCGGGCGTTCGATGAGGTCGGATCGGCATGATTGAAGCCATCGACCGGGGCGCCGGTTTCAACACGTCTTCCGGCGCAAGATCGCTGATCGCGCTGCGCGGCGTCAGCCGTATGCATGACGGCGGCGCGATCGCGGCGCTCCGAAATGTCGACCTGCAGATCGGCGAGGGCGACTGTGTCGCCGTCGTCGGCGCGAGTGGCAGCGGCAAGAGCAGCCTGATCAATATCCTGTGCGGCATCGACTATCCGACCTCCGGGCATGTGATCTGGCAAGGGCGGGCTATTCGCAAGAAAAGCGATTGGGTGTGGTTGCGGCGTCTGCGCATCGGCATCGTGTTCCAAGAATTCAACCTTATTCCGACGCTCACGGTGCTGGAAAACGTCGAACTCGCACTCCTCGGCCGTGGCATGTCCGCAAAGCATCGCTATATCCGCGCCGGGATGGTGCTCGGCCGCGTCGGTTTGGATCATCGTCCGCACCACCTGGTCACGAGGCTCTCCGGCGGAGAGCGTCAACGCGTGGCAATCGCGCGCGCCATCGTCAGTGAACCGAAGCTGCTGCTCGCTGACGAACCGACCGGAAATCTAGACAGCGCCAGTGCCATCAAGATTGCTGATCTCTTGTTCGGCCTGCACGGGATGACCGGCATGACCCTCATTCTGGTCACCCACGACGACGCGCTCGCGGCCCGGTGCGCCCGACAGATCAGGCTTCGCGACGGCACGGTGGTTGACGATACGCTCCGGGCGTCGCTCTCCGGGACGCTCGCAGCCCGGTCCAAGGCATGAACCTTCTCAGCCTTGCACTGCACAATCTCAAGCGACGACCCGTCTGCACCTGCCTGTCGGTCCTCGGCATCGGACTCGCGGTCGGCGGCGCGCTCGCGTTCATGAGCTTCTCGCGCAGCATTCAGGATAGCACCCGCGAAGGCATTGACGAGATCGGCGGCGACCTCATCATCATCGATAAAGGCGCATCCGACATTTTCGGCGGCTTCATCCCGGAACGGACCGTCGAGCGCATTGCGGCAATCGCCGGTGTCGTGCGGGTGTCGGGAGTGCTTGTTGCGTTCGCGCCCAACGGGGCTGCCAACAATGTGCTCACTTTTGGATGGCCCGATGCGAGCGACTTGTGGAAAAGGGTTCCGCTGCGCGAAGGCCGAGTTCCGGCGCCAGGCGAACGGCACGCGGCGGTGCTGGGCGGATCGGTGGCGGCTTCGTTGGGACGCCAGCTTGATGACGAAATGGAGCTTTTTGGCGAGACCTTCCGTGTCGTCGGCATCGCGGCTTATGCGTCGAGCGTCAATCGCAGCCTGGCTCTTGTGCGGCTTGCGGATCTGCAGGAAGCGAGTGACCGGCCGCGCCACGTCACCATCGCCAATGTCACGGTGGAAAAACGCGAGGATCGCACTGAACTCGCGCGCGTCCGAGAGCAAATCGAGACTTTGGGCAATGTCGTCGCCGCGACGCCCGACGAGGTCGTCGATCACGATCGCAATTTTGCAATCCTTGACGCGGTGTCGCGCGCAATCGCGATCATCGCGGTGGCAGTGTGTGCGCTCAACGTGCTGACCGTGTTGGTGCTGGCAACGCACGAGCGCACGCGCGAGATCGGCATTCTTGCCGCGATCGGGTGGAGCAAGGGACGAATTATGAAATTCATCGTGATTGAAGGAATATTGATATACGCGATCGGCTGCGGCCTCGGTGTGTTCTTTGGCTTGCTCGCCGAATACGCGTTTCCTCGCATACCGACAATCGGCAATCTGATTTCGTTCAAGTCAAGTATCGGGCTGATCGCACCGCTTATTAGCGCGGCCTTTTTGCTGTGCGTTCTCGTGGCCCTACTGCCCGCATGGCGGGCGGCGCGGATGCTCCCCGCCGAGGCGTTGCGGCGGACGTAGGCTAGCCGCTCTCCGGCGGATTGCGGCGCCGCTGCAACCGTTCGAATTCTGCGCCGGAAGTCGAGGCGTCAATGCGTCAAGGATGGCCGCTCATTCGGCGCTGCGCGCCTCGATGATCTTGATGAGGTCATCCACCACGAAGCAGGATTGGACGAGGCGCAAGCCCGCCGCCGGAACATATTGTTCAGTCCTGCGGTCGAAGCCGGCGCCGTAGGCCCACTGGATCCAGGGCTCCCAAAGCCTGGTCATCGCGCGGCGAATCGCGCCCTGCGGACGGGTGTAATCGAGAAGCCGAATGATGCCGCCCGGTTTTGTCACGCGTTTGAGTTCGCCCAAGGCCGGGACCTGCAACTCCTCCGGAAGGACACAGAACAGAAATGTCGCGACGGCCGCGTCGAAATGCCGGTCCGGCAGCTTGATCCGGGTCACATCCATTTCGTGCAGCTCGATCTCGGCGGCCGCCGAACGGCACCTGCGGGCGGCGCGCGCCAACATCGCCGGGCTGAGATCGATGCCCACAACCCTGGCGCCGGGCGGATAGAATGGAAAATTGCGTCCCGTGCCCACGCCGGCGTCGAGTATCACGCCTGACAGCCCGGCAAACAGCTGCGGCCTGATGTTACGGTATCGACCATATTCGAACGGCAGCTCCAGAAGATCATAGAACGGCGCGATCCGCTGGTAGCGCGCGAAATTCGAGGTCTCAGATGTCATCATGGAGAGATCATCCCACCGATTTTGCGCCCAACAAGGTTGTGGCGCCACGACAGCGCAGCCGCGCGCCCGGACAAACTAGCAGATTGATCCTTGCTCATTGGCGGTGGCGGCGAACGCTCACAACTGCGGCGGGCAATGCGGCGCGCCGGCGGCGGCGCCGAAAAGCGACCGGAATGCATTCTGAGGTTTGAGATTTTTCACGAGCTGTGCCATCGAATCTGGTAGCGAGGCCGGCAAATGGAGATAGCGGATGAAGACGTTGATTGGGGTTGCGGCGCTGCTTGCCGCCACGGCGACCACCGGTGCGGCAGCTGACAGACGGGTCGAGCCGCAATATTCGCCGGCCGTCGCGCAGTTTTCCTACAGTTGGACCGCAATGCCACTGCTGCCGCGCCAGCTTCAAAATCATTGCGGCTATTACGAGGGCCATTTTATTTGTGCCGACCACTGCGGCACCGAATATCAGGTCTATTACTGCCCGAACACTGCGAGTGGCTGCTGTCACGTCGGGCGCGGATATTGCGACGGCGGCGGCAGGCTGCGCTGTAGCCCGGCTTTGTTCTAACCTCGAAGTGCGGGCATCGCGCCCGCGGTTTGTGCTCTTACCGAAGAAGCGGACGAGACGCCCGCTTCTGCGCACCCATGAGCTTACCCGGATGACGAGAGCGAAGCCGGGAGAGTTCCGGACCGGCGGCAACCCGCTAACCGTCCGCCCGCACGCATCGAACGCTCCGCTAACCGAGATGCTCGCTGACTGAGCCACCCGACCGGTTCAATCCTGGCCACGTTCTTGGTCAACAAACCACAACACCGTATTTTGGAGTGACCAACCGGGCGGCGTTGTCGGCGATACCCCGGTCGGACAGTGCGATGAGCGCGGTAATTCGCCGGCCGTGTTGACCGCTCGTGCGATCCGCCCGGTTGGGCGACGCCGCCCCGCCACAGTTCCAAGACGCAACTCATCGCCCTCTGGCGACAGGCCAATCACCAGCACCGCTATAACGCTGGGGAGCCTGGCGCGTTCCGTCCCCTTGCCGAGGGGGTGCCTTGCGAGGCGGCGAAGCGACGGCAGGCTGCTTTGGCACTGCCCGGTCGCGCTGCAGAAATTGCCTTATCAGCGGAACGTTTAGGTGTCGAAAGCCTTGACAACGAGCGGAGCAAAGCGATTTCGGAACGAGAATGGAAACGGTTTTCGTCAAAATTCTCGCGGCGGCACTGGCGTTCAGCCAGGTGGCGGTAACTCCACAGGCGATCAAAACGCAGTTTAGTCGCGACCACGATCAACGGCAAGTCGCGCAGCTGCTGCAGGCCGGCTGCAAACATATGATGGACGCCTTTGCGATCGAGAATATCAACATCGATGACCTCATTGAGACCGCGATGAATGATCCGCAGGCGCTTGGCAGTGAGAACACAGAGTTCCGTGGCATCAATTTCAACGAGCTGCACGCGGCATATCGGCAACTCTGCAAGCGCCAGGAAGCGGTGAAGCCTGCGCTAGACCTCGGCGAGGTGATCGACTTCTATAACCAGGCGGCAGCCGATCTTCCAGACTACAACACACTCAACGGCCTGAGGCTTCCCGGCGTCAGCGTCGTGCTGGACGGCAACGGCCACCACTTCGCTGAAATGTTTGGGGACAATCATCGCAGCAGCTGGATTGCGCTGAATAAAGTGCCGCTCCATGTCCGCAACGCTTTCATTGCGGCAGAAGACAAACGCTTCTACCAGCATAAAGGCGTCGACGAACGCGGACTGGTTCGCGCGTTCCTCGACAATCTCACCCAGCCCGGGCGCCGCGAGGGGGGTTCGACGATCACCCAACAGCTCGTCAAGAACCTGCTGGTCGGCGAAGACCGGACTTATGAACGCAAAATTCGCGAAACAATCACCGCTGCGCGGGTCGAGTCTGCTCTCAGCAAGGACCAAATCCTGGAACTTTACCTCAACTCCGTCTATCTCGGCCGCGGCTCCTGGGGCATTGAACGTGCGGCGCGCAATTATTTCAACAAATCGGCGAGCGACCTCACTGTGGAGGAAGGCGCATTGCTCGCGGGGCTCACCAAGGGGCCGAACTATTTCAGTCCGGATCGGCAGCCGGCGCGCGCACAGGGTCGGCTCGCTTACGTTTTGGGCCGGATGCAGGCAGATGGGGTGCTGACCGCGGCAGAAACCAGCAAGCTCAACGGCAGGCAGGGGCTGCCACCACTCCCGGCGATGACGACGCCGCCGGCTCAGCGGCCGCGACGCGACATCGGTTTTCATTTCGTAGATGAAGTGGCGCGCGAAGTAAAATCGGTTGCGGGCATCAGCGACGTCACCAACGATTCCTATACAATACGGTCCACGATCAATCCGCAGCTGCAACGCGCCGTTGAGGAGGCCCTGCAGGAGGGCTTGTTTCAATACGAGCGCGACGCCGGCCGTCTGGAATTCCAGGGCGCAGAGGCGAACCTTTCCCAGGCAATCACGCGAATCGAGACAGAAAAAAAGCCCAACGAGAAACGGCCCTCATGGCAGCTGGCGCTTATGAGCGCGCGCCCGCCGCTCTATGATGTGCACTGGACGCCGGCCGTCGTGGTGGCAATACCCGCTGGCAAGAAGGGTGCAGCATGGCACGTTGGCCTGGCGGACGGGCGAATCTTGCCGCTTGTGCTCGATGCACAAGTGCAGAGCAAACTCAAGATGCATGACGTGATCCTGGTTCATCTTTCCGGAGGCAAAGGCAAAGCGGCCGGGCGGGCGCAATTGCGGATACGCCCGACAGTGCAAGGCGCCGTGGTGGCCCTGGAGAACAAGACAGGCCGTATCGTGGCGATGGCGGGCGGGTTTTCCTATCCGCTGAGCCAGCTCAATCGCACGACGCAGGCAGCCCGTCAGCCCGGCTCGGCGATCAAACCGCTGACTTACCTTGCGGCACTCGGCAAGGGCTTGCAGCCCGACACGCTTGTTAGCGACGATGAGATCATGCTGCGCCCCATCGGCTGGCGGGCGCGGAAAGGACGCGAGCCGGAGTACTGGTCGCCTAAGAATTACGGCGGCGGCGGCGGCGGTGTCCTGACGTTGCGCGCAGCTCTGGAAAATTCTCGCAACCGCGCGACCGTGCATCTCCTCGACGGGGGAATCGAGCGCGAGCCGGAGGCCAGTCTCAATCGAATCTGCGATCTGGCGGTGGAAGCCCAGATCTATCGTGAATGTCAGCGGGTCTATCCGGTCGTGCTTGGTGCGCAACCGGTACGTCCGATTGATCTTGCTGCCTTCTACGCGGCCATCGCCAATGAGGGACGGCGACCCTCGCCTTACACTGTGGAATCCATCGAGCGCGATGGCCAGAACATCTACCGGCACCAGCCGGCGCCGGTTACGATCAGATCCGTCGATCCAGCGGCTTTTTATCAGTTGAAGACGATGCTGCAGGGCGTCCTGGCTCGTGGCACGGCACGCTCCATTGCAAGCCTTTCCCCGTATGTCGCCGGCAAGACCGGCACGTCCGAGGATGAGAACGACGTTTGGTTCGTCGGCTTCACCAATGACGTCACGGTGGCGGTTTGGCTCGGCTACGACAATGCGGGCGGACGGCGCCGCACGCTGGGTAGCGGCGTGACGGGGGGCAGCGTGGCGGTACCGATCTTCGAGCCGATAATTCAGGCTGCATGGGCCAATGTGGCCTCAAAGCAGGCGCTCGTTCCGCCCTCGGCCGAGGCCGGCCGGCAACTGTCTTGCACCTCGATCAACGTCGAACCTGCGGACGGCCGCCG
>JASHRR010000089.1 GCA_030037185.1 Xanthobacteraceae bacterium
GCGCAATCTCGCGACCTCAATCCACCAGCCTCGGAATGCACAGCAAGTCAGGATTCAAAACGGTGCTTCTTGCCCAAAATCAAACCGGGGCTGACAGGCCGGGAACGACGCGACGGCCGACGCTATCCGATTCGTGCAATCGCTCGTATTCACCGGCAGCGCTCTAACCCGGAATATCGTTTGAGAAAACCGGGCTAACCCTCAGCCGACGAGATTCGAGCTGTCCAGTCAGCTTGCAGAGGATCACATGGGCCTGGAAGATACACCACCGGCGGCGTCCCGGAGCGACGCAGGGATGGGCTCTGGCGCTAAAACAGGGCGTAACATCTTGCAGTTCGAGGTTCTGCGCCTCGCTGACACGCAGCCCGGTGACGCTTAGCAACCCGAACAGGCAATGATAGCTCCAGGGCCGCAGGCCATGCTTAGCGGGAAGCTTGAGAGCTGCGCGAAGCAACTCCTTAATCTCTTCGTCCGAGTACAGGTAGGGTTGTGCGCGCTTGGGCCGATACGGTAACAGCCCCGCTGGTGGAATCTGTGTACGCGGATCGGTTGCGCTTCGGTGGCGCGCAAAACTTCGCACGCAGCTCAAACGTCGCGCCTGCTCGCACGGCTGCACGTCCGACCATTGTTTGGTCCAGGCGAGCGCCAAGGATTGGGTGATGTATGAGGCGCGGCGCTGCTCCATGAAGGTGACGAAGGCAAGCAGGCTCTTACCGGCCGCCTGCAGCTTGTATCCCAAACTGCGTCGCATGGTCAGATACTCTTGAGCGGCTTGTCGGAGTGTGTTCATCGCACACCTCCCGGCCACGGCAAGGCAAGTGTCCGCAGCGCATTGATATCAACCTTGGTGTAGATCTTAGTTGTCTCAGGGCTGCGATGACCCAACAACTCGCCGACCTCGCTCAGCGAGGCGCCATGGCGCAACATCTCGGTGGCCAGTCCATGGCGAAACTGATGGGCTCCATTGGTTGGCGCATCAATGCCTGCACGCAAGAGTGCGTGGCGAACGATCGTTCCAATGGCACACGGCCCCTGAAAGCCACGGATAGGAGCTCTAGCCCGCAGAAACACGCGACGACTGGTGCTATGTGGTCGTCCATGTTGTAGGTACGCGGCGATCGCCTCGCCGACATCCTTGGGCAAGGGCAGTTGGACCGGCCGGCCCCCTTTGCCGCGGACGCTTAGGGAACCGTCCTTCCAGTCGACATCATCGAGTTCGAGAAACACCACTTCGCTGGAACGCAAACCCAACCGCGCAAGCAGCAACAAAATCGCATAGTCGCCCCACTGCAGTCTGTCGATTGATTTGTGCCAACAGTCGGCGGACTTGATCCGCTGCAATCGCCCGAGGAATCGACGGCATCGACCAGTTCGCCACAACGGGCACGGCTGCAGCCAGATCCAGCCGGACATAGCCGCGATAGCGGGTGTACTGGAGGAAGGAACGTAACGCAGTGGTCAGGAGCTTGGCTGACTTTAATTGCAGTCGTGGCGCTTGACGCTGAACAAACCGAACCACGTCTACAGCACACAATTGCGAGAGCCGGACTGGTGCACTGCCAAAACAGTCCTTGAGAAACTCACGAGTAAACCGCACCTAGTTGATAATCGTAGCCGTCGCCAGGACGCGTTCTTCGCGTAAATACCGCTCATATGCATGGACGTGTTGTTCGACCGGGCTCGGTCGAGGCTGGCATATCTTCTCGACGGGAATTACATCGGCACCACGCAGAAAATCGAGGAGTTGCTTCAGCGCCGTGGCGTCGCCGTCGCAAATCCGCTGCTGCCGCGTGCGATACCGAAGGTACTGGTCGAAATGACGCGGTGACATGCTTCGCAAACAGACCGACTTCTCCGCAAGCCATCGGCTAAAACCGACTGCGATCCGAATCCGTCTTCGCAGCGAACACGGCGCGTATCCCTCTTCTATCACCCGCTTCGAAAACGGGACAATATAGGGCGCCAGAGGTCCCTCCGGCGCACGCAGCAGAACCACCCGATCGTTGATGACGAATTTCATAGTCGACTCCTTCCCCACCACAGGTTGACGGAAGGAGCGGACTATGTCGCGATCCCATGCAGATTTGTGCCGTAAAACTCAGCGGAATCAGAAAGTACGCGACATAGTCCGGAGGGCTACATAGTGCCTCCTATGTCGCAGGCGACATAAGAGACACAGCTGTGAGCTGGCGATCCTGCAAGCCACAAAAGACCTCCGGAAAGTCTCATTGTGGCTCGGTCATGCCAGCCTGCAAACGATTGAGATCTACATGAGAGCTGACCCGTCAATAAAGCTGGAAGCCATCGATGCGGTTACGCCACGATCGCTGCGCCCGGGGCGGTTCCGGGTAAGCGACAAGTTGATCGCTTCGCTGACGCGCCGCTCATCCTTTATGCGCTGAATCGGGCGATCTTAATCACGCAATTGCGGGCCCCTCGATAGCCGGGTCCGCATAACAATATCCGCCGCGTTAAATCGCGCCTACAAACTCTGATCGCAGATCTTCAACAACGACATCACCCTGACATCCGCCATCCTCGAACGTGATCGCGTGGTGGCATCTGGCGGGAACCCGAAACCGCCTCAGCCCTTTTACAGTCCTTTGCGGCGTTGGCCTGTGTCGGCTATGCACTCCTCGGCGTGTGTTGGCTCGTCAGAAAATGTGAAGGCGAGGTGCGCGACATCGCTTATCGCTTCATTCCCCATTTGTCGATCGGGCTGCTCGTCTTCCTGGCCGTCGTGTTCGTCTATGCCCTGGTCG